>JAUPLK010000070.1 GCA_030836925.1 Pseudomonadota bacterium | reverse complement strand
TCGGCAACAGCGGCAACACCGCCTGATACAGCGCCACCACCCGGTCGGGTGCGGCAAAGACTTCCGCCGGCAATGCGCCACTCGCCGGATCAGTCAGCGACTCGATGATGAAACACAGGCGCGCCGCATCGCGCCGCCGGACCACGCCAAAGTCGCCGGCAAACGAGGCCGCGATGAGCAGTTCGCGCGCCGCCAGCGCCTGCTGCGGCTCGGTCAGTGCAAAGACGCTGAACAGGCCGTCCTCGTCGAAGTGATTGTTGGTGACGAAGGGCGCGGTGATCTTCGGCTCGGGCTGGTCCAGCCAGGCGAACACCGTGGCCGTCGAGGTGTCGCGCCGGACCGCAGCGGGCGACTCATTGTTGGGCCAGTGCGAAAGGCTCAGCAGGCTGCCGGGCAGCGGCGCACCGTCGACGACGATATTCGGCTGCTGACGCGCCTCGGCATAGGGAATGAAACGCAAGAACGAAGGCTCAGCGGGCGCGGGCGATCCGGCAGCCGATCCACGCCATGATGGCGAGCACGACGACGCCCATCAACAGGTATTGGGGCCCGGCAATGTATTCAGCACCCGGTGCCACGGGATCCGGAGCCACGGCCCGAAAGAGATACCAGACTGCACCGAGCACCGCGGGGATGATCGTCGGCCACAGCGCGATGCCCTGACCCTTGCCGGCGCGTGCGGCTCCGCGCAGCAGCAGCCAGGACACGAGGCCGCCGATCAGCATCGGCACGAGGTTCAGGGCGAACACGGTGAGCAGCGTATCGCTGCGCGGACCGAAAACGATCAATGCCGCCAGCGAGGCGGCCACCGGCAGCAACAGCATGCCAGCCAGATTCATCCTGCCGTATCCCGTCATCAGCGTGTGTCCTGTGCGAAAGGGTCCTTAAGTTACCTGCTGCCGCCGGCCTCAGTCCACCCAGCGAAAGCCATCGCCATCAGTCGGCCAGCCGCCGGCAAAACAGAAGGCCTCGAGGCTGGCCAGCCGACCCTCGCGCAGCTGCAGGACAAACTCGGCCGGTTCGGCGAGCTGCGGATGCTGCGCCCGGACCGGGCGCAGCTGCGGCACCGCCCCGGGTCCAATCACGGCTGCCGAATCGGGTACCGCCAGGCGGGTCATGAAACCGACGCCGCTATGGGTACGCGACAGGATGGAAGCCGCAGCGAGCTGCGCGCGCAAGGCAGACAGGGCCTCGCCCTCGCCCCGCAGCAGAGCGGTCAGTACCTTGCGCTCCAGGGCCGAAAGCGGCCCCGGGCCGTCCATGGTGCCGGGACGTGGTGGTGATTCATGCATGCGGGAGATCCGGTTCAGGCAACTTCGTTCTACTGCGCAAGCGAAGTTTACTCGGCACCAACGTCAAGGCCAGCAGCACCAGTACCGCGCTGCCTGGGTACTTGATGGCATACACCATCGGCGTCAGTGTCGCCCGCGTCAGGGTTCGCAGCCACTCCCGATGGCCGATGTAGTCGGCGAGGGGCGGCGACACCCGGTAGTACCAGGCGACAAAGGCCCGGCCGGTGGAACTGGTCAGCAGGAGGCGGTCACGGAAGTGCCGCAGCACCATCACTTCGGGCTCCAGGTAAGAACCATAGGCCGCCGTGGCGATGAAGCAACCGCCATTGCTGCCGGTACCGCGATCGCCTGCGCGCTGCACCAGGTAGCCGGCTGAGTACAGGTTGTTTCCGGAACCGGGATCGGGCTCCGCAGCCGTCACGCCGAGTTCGTAGGTAACGGGTATGTCCTCACCAGCCTCCCGATTGTCCCAGATCGCCACCTCGACAATCCGGGTCTGGCCGGCAGCAAGGTCACCTACGCTGATGTCGGGTTCCTCGGGTCGCAAGTTGCCGAAGTAGTCACTGCCACCAATGATGTAGCTGAGGCGCGTCAACACCACGCCAGTGGCGGCAGAGGGTCCGTTGTTGTGGACCTCGACGCGGTGGGTCACCACGATGTAGTCGATGCCGCCATCAGCCACGATGTTCTCGTCGATCTCCTGCAGGCCGATGGCGAGGTCCGCGCAGGCCGGCGCGCCAACGATGAAGGACGCGCTGTTGTTGGCAGGCGCCTGATCAACGGCAGCGGCGGGGTCGGTGGCGACGGCAGCAGTGTTGTTGAGGCAGCCGCTGGACGGAACCACGGCCCTGGCGGTGAGATCCAGCGTGCTCTGGGCGCCGCTGGCCAGGGTACCGACGGACCACTGGCCAGTGATCGCATCGTAACTGCCCTGCCCCGAAGCGGCGCTGACGAAGTTCAGACCCGCGGGCAGGAGATCGGTAACCACCGCCGCTGCGGCATCCGGGCCGTTATTCCGGGCCGTCAGGGTGAATGTGATCAGGTCGGAGCCGCTCTGGCCGGGGTTGACGCTGGCGTGATCGGCGGTCTTGCTGATCTGCAGGTCGGCATTGGCCAGTCCGGGGTTGCCGTGCACGTCAATCCGCTCGCTGGCACCGGCAACGTCCAGAGTGAAATAGTCATCAAATGAGCCGCTGGCGCCTGGCTCGAAGATGACCGTGAGCGTGCAGCTTTCGGTGGGCTCCAGAGTGCGGTTGCAGGCACTGCCATTCTGGAAGCTGAACGGAGCTGCCAGGTCCCTGGTCCGCAGCACGGTGACGTCCACTGTGTCGGTATTGGTAAAGGTCACCGTGGCAGTGCCACTGACGCCGGCCGGTACCGTGTTGGCGAAAGGCAGGTTCTGGTCATTGGCGGGGGCAATCGAATCGCTGATCGCCACGGTGGGCAGGCTGCCGGTGCCGGAGACGCTGATGGGCAGCTGCTCGAGGCCATCGAACTTCAAAGTGAAGGTGTCGTTGCGGTCGCCGACCAGGGTGGGGGTATAGGCAATGGTGATGGTGCACTCGGCGCCGATCGCCAGCGTGATGGTGCAGTCGCCGGGATCGGCGATGCTGAACGGAGCCGTCAGCACATCATTGCCCATGGTGACGGCCACCGGTACCAGGCTGTTGTTGGTCACCGTGACGGTCTCCACCTTGGTCACATTCACGGTGGAGTTGCCGAAAACGATGTCACGGTCGTTCAGGTCGCCGCTGGAGTCGGTCACCAGCACGGTGGCCTCGGCGTTGGTGCCGAGATAGACCTGGATGCCTTCCACCTCCTGGTTGTCGAAACCCGCCCGCAGCGAGACATAGCGCGTCCCCGCCGGCAGGTTCGAAAAGGTGGTGAGACTGGTATGACTGTAGAAGCCACCGGCGTCGTGGATGTTGTCGACGTTCAACCGGCCTGGCGATGTGGTGGTGTTCAGCAACGAGTTGAGGTCTGCGACGAGACCGTTCGAATACGTCACGTTATAAGGCGTGACCACGATGCCGGTGACCGGCAGCAGCGCGAGGGACGCGTCGCGAAGTTCCAGTGTGTAGAACACCCCCGACTGCTTGAGATCCGCCAGGCCAAGGGTCGTACTGCTGTCGACCGTAATGCCGCCTAGATCCAGTGCGGCAACCAGTGTGCCGGCCGCCATGAACGTAGAGGGCACCCCGGTCATCATGCGCTGGAACGTCGGATTGGTATTGTCCGGCCGGCCCGGGATCGCCGGGTCTGACGTGAACTCCCCACCCGCAGCGACGCCGGCGGTGATGTCGGTGAAATTGGCGCCCAGGGTGACCTGCTGGCCGTTGCTGAATACCCCCGTGCTGGTATTGCCGGACGGTGGTCCCCATACCGCCCACTCGAAGGCAGCTGCCGACAACGGGGTTAGCGCAGCGAGAACCAGCGATGCGATCAGCGCATGAATGCGTTTCATCGATCCATTCCCCTGCAGGGGCAGAACCCTGAAGGGTCGGCCGGTCACCCCTGGCTGATTGTTTATTGTTCGTTCTTCGAACCGAATCTGCGCTCGGGGGCGCGTCCCGTCAAGCCCGCATCCGGGGCAAAGCACGGCGCGGACGCGGTTGCGTCAACGCCTGATCCTGCGATGAAGAGTGAACACCGCAATGCAAAACAGGGTGGAGAACAACACCATCAACGTCCCGAGGACCACAACGTCCCTGTGCAGGAACGCATCGCCCGCATAGATGGCCAGCAGTTCAAAGGGCAGGTAGGCGATCGTCGCCGCCAGGATGAACTTCCAGTAGGTGTACCGCCCCGCTCCCAGAACATACGCGGGAACCTCGACCGGCATGGCCAGGAAGAACAGCGCGACGAGCAGGAACGATGACTTCTCGTTGATGACTTCTGTGTAGCGCCTGATCTGATCGGCGGGGACGACAAACTTCATCACCCGGTGGATGGCCTGCGCCCCGATCACATAGGCGATGCTCGCCCCCAGGAGTGAACCTATCATCACATAGACGAGCGCCAGTAACTTTCCCCAGATGCTGATGGCGATGATGCTGAACGGCACGATGCTGAACGGTGAAAGCATGACCGAGAGCGCCGCGAGGCCGATGTAGATGAGGGGCGCCATGGCACCTCCGCCGCGGAGCCGTACGTGAAGAGCATCGATGAAGTCTGCATACGCCGCCTGGAAGGTCAGTGAATAGACGAGGAGATTCGCGAGTGCGAAGGTCAGGAGGAGGAGTCCGATGATTTTGGCGTAGTCTTTCCGCATCGCCAATCAGGATACATCTTCAGGCTTGGCCGGCGTGGCCGAGGGCACCCGGCAGAAGCCCTGCGGCGGCACATCAAGTGCGCTGTTGAACTTGCTCGACAGGTTCTGGAAGGCGATGAGCGCCGTCAGCTCGATGATGGCGTCGTCCGTGTAGTGCCGGCGCAGCCCGGTCATCAGCTCGTCAGTCACGCCGCGCCCGGTGATCGTCATCGCCTCGGTATAGTCCAGCGCTGCACGCTCCGGCGCCGAATACAGATCGCTCGTGCGCCATTCCTCCAGTGCCTCGACCTTCGCCATCGAACCAGCGCGCCGGGCCAGCGTCGCCGAATTGATATCCACGCAAAACCGGCACCAGTTGAGCTGTGAAACCCGCACCGTCAGCAGCGAACGCAGCACCGGATCGAGCTGCGAACGACGTGCATCCAGCGCGCCATAGAGCATCGCCACGGTCATGAACAGCCGCGGCACCCGACCCCAGAGCAGACCGGGCAGCAGCACTTCGCCATAGCGACGCTTCTGGCTCCAGAAAAACGGTTTGAGATACCAGGGATAGCCGCCGGGAGTTTTCGGCTCGATACGCATGTCGAATCCACTTGTGCGTGTGATGCGAAACTTGAATTGAAGCTTATGTAGAATCTGCGCCGCGCGAAAGTACAGCGGGTCTATAGTCGGGACGAAACAGGACTCAAAAAGAAAAACAACAATGGCAAGTTCAGACAAATCCGCAGGGCGCGGTAGCGCAACAGATTCCGAAGCCGATGTGAGTCTCGCTGGCTGGGACCCCTATATCGTTGCACTCACAGGCGCGCCCTGTCCGAATGCGGCGGCTGAATCAGCCGGGCATGCGTCGACCGATCACGTCGATGGCCGCAAGATCCAGTTGATGGCCTGGCTGCACGAACACGATCGCTGACTCAGCCGTGCAACATTGAAACCCGCCTTCCGGTGGGTTTTCCAAAGCCATCTGTGTGCAGCCCTTAGCGGGCGAGCTTCCGGCGCGCCACACCACCCATCGCCGCAAGGGCAGAGCCCAGCAGCCAGGCCGTGGCCGGGATCGGCACCACCGATGCGATGCTGACGGAGGACACGTTGCCGTAGCCATCCACCCAGTGGGTCACGTTGCCGGTGAAGCGGTCGCCTGGGCAGTTGCGCGTGGCCGGAACGGAACCACCGGAAAAGGGGTAGGTGTCGAGCGTCTTGCAGTTGATCTGGCTGGTTTGATAGTCGTAGAGCTTGAACTCGAGCCAGGCGTTGCCGCCCGTCGCCGACAGGACCAGCGCCAGCGGGTTGACCGGCGACTCACTGGCGACGAATGGCACGGGAAACAGGCCGGCCTTGTTGATGTTCAGGCTGATGAACTCATTGTCCACGGTATCGCCCGCCGGAGCGTGGAGGTCGCCGCCCGTGAGGATGAATCGGTCACTGGCAGCCGTATCGTTGGCCTCGAGCTGGCTGCTCCAGCTCGTGTCCATGGCAATGGTCTGGCCATAGATCGTGATGTCGCTGCTGACGATGAAGGACTGGTAGACCTGCGAGTTGCCGCCGTTGCTCGTGTTGTCCCAGTAGTCTCCCCAGGAAGGTGTGGCCTCGTAGGCATTCCGCGCCGGCGTCAGGGCGTTGGTCTCGTAGACGATACGTGCCGTAAAAGCCTGGCCGGCGATGGATGAGGCCCCGCCCATCGTGGTCTCGACGTTCGGCCATGTATTCGAGTAATGGTCGGTCCCGGCACTGAGCGTACCCGTGATCGTCACCTGTACCTGGGCAGCGGTGGCGGCGCCGCTGATGAAGAGCAGGCTGAGGGCAGCTGCGGAAACCGAACGCATGGCAGACATTTGCAGACTCCGATCGACCGGCAGGCACTCTGCCATAGAAGCGCAGCGGCAGGGCCGGACCAGACTTAATGTGGCGATTGCAGCGCGGGTATGGACCATTTAAAAACTGGCGCGCCCGGACGGATGAATATGGGCACTGGGAGGCGGTACTGTCGCTCGCTTGAACTAGACAGCAATCTTCCGTGGTGGAAGGCGGACGACCTTGCCACCCTCAACCACCACGATGTGATGGCCCGCCTTCTTGTGCGCCAGCAGTGCGGCGTGCACGCCCTCCCGGGCCGCAGCGACAACCCGCGTGTGCTGGGCCTGCCGCTTGGTCCGGGTCCCGGGTTTAGCCTTCGTCGAGGATGTCTTTCTCATACTTTCGCCTGAGGTGCTTCCACGGTCCGCCGTCGTCCCAGTGTACCGGTCCGCCGACATTCCGCCAGGCAATAGCGCGGGGGTCCGGCTGTCCGGAGTTGTCAAGGAGGAGCCAGGAGTCGGCTAATGGCCGGTACAGGTTAAAGAAATTGCTTAGGCTGCGGGCATAACGTCGCCGCACGATGGTCTCCGGGACGCGATGCCCACCAGTCCGCACCCGTTCACGGACGCGCCGCACCGCCGCTGAAGCGCTGGGCAGCCAGAGATATACCAGGTGAAACTCGTAGCCCTCAGCCTGCCAGCGTCGCAGCAGCGGCGCAAAGGTACGACTTGCTAACGTAGTCTCGAAGGCGAAATTCCGACGGGCGCCGGCAAGTTCGAGGATCCGGTTCAGCATGACCCGACCGGCCCGGAATGCGGCGGATTCTGGCGCCAGGACAGACAGCCCCTGCGCGATCATGTCCGCATTCACGAATTCGTCGATGCCAAAAGCCTTGCGGACGATGGGAGGGGCTGTCGTGGACTTGCCAGCGCCGTTAGGTCCTGCGATTACCACGACTCTCGGCACGGATTTCGATCCTCAGTCCACTTGGGTTATGCCAAGGTACTGGGGGAAGCGGCCTGCGGCAACAACGCAAAAACTACTGACAGTGAGGGGTTCCTTGACCACCAGGAGGCGCGAGCGGAACCCGCGCCCAACCCCTTCGCCCCGGTACAGGTGTAAACCATGTGTCCGGTATGGACCGTTTGAAAATGGCGCGCCCGAGAGGATTCGAACCTCTGACCCCTGCCTTCGGAGGGCAGTACTCTATCCAGCTGAGCTACGGGCGCGTAACGGGGCGGCGATGATACCGCCCGGCCGCGCACGG
>JAUPLK010000301.1 GCA_030836925.1 Pseudomonadota bacterium | reverse complement strand
TCCGGTGGCGACGCTGCCGGCGGTTGCGCAGGTGGTGGTGAACATCCTGCCGCTCTCGCATGCGATTGCACTGATCCGGCCGCTGGTTGCTGGCCAGCCCCTGGTTGATCCGGCGCTGCACGTCACAGTGCTGGCCGTCTATGCCACCCTCGGATATGTGGCAGCGAGTGTATTCATCCGTCGCCGGCTGATCCGCTGACGGGTGTTGTCCCGCCTGGCGCACGGTTCAGGTGACTGCGGCGCATGCTGTACACGAAATACACGATGACGCCGATCGCCGACCAGACGATGAAGCGTATCCACGTCACCAGCGGCAGGAATGACATCAGGCCAAGGCAGGCGAGTGCGGCGAGTATCGGCAACCAGGGCATGAACGGTGTGCGAAAGGGCCGGTACTCATCAGGTTTTGCATGGCGCAGCACGATTACGCCGACGCTCACGATCAGGAACGCAAACAGGGTGCCTATGTTGGTCATGTCGGCTGCTTCACCCAGTTGGACGACGCCGGCCAGCAACGCGACTGCGATGCCGGTGATCCAGGTGGCCTTGTGGGGCGTGCGGAATTTCGGGTGTACGCCAGCCAGCCAGTTGCCGAGCAGTCCGTCGCGCGACATGGCGAAAAAAATGCGTACCTGACCCATCAGCAGCACCACGAGTACGCTGGTGATGCCGGCGACCGCGCCTACCGAAACGATGGCAGCGCCCCACTTGAAGCCCAGCTGGCCGAGTGCATCGGCAATTGGCGCGTTCACGTCTATTTTCTGCCAGGGGATCATGCCGGTGAGGATTGCCGCAACAGCCAGGTAGAGCAGTGTGCAGATGCCGAGCGAGGCGATGATGCCGATCGGAATATCGCGCTGCGGATTGCGTGCTTCTTCGGCGGTCGTTGAAACCGCATCGAAACCGATGTAGGCGAAGAACACGATGGCAGCTGCGGCGCCAACGCCGGCAAACCCATTGGGCATGAATGGCGACCAGTTGGCCGTATCGACCTGGTCCGCGCCAACCGCGATGAAGAAGCCGATCACGACCAGCTTGATCACGACGATGATGGTCGTGATGCGCGCACTTTCCTTGATGCCCACAACCAGCATCCAGGTGCACAGCAGAACGATGATCATGGCGGGCAGATTGATGACTCCGCCCTCGGGACCGCCCGGTGCATGCGTTGCCCAGTCGGGCAGATAAATGCCGGCAATCTGCAGCAGTTTGTTGAAATAGCCCGACCAGCCAATCGCGACGGCGACGCTGGCGACGCCGTATTCGAGAATCAGGTTCCAGCCGGTTATCCAGGCGATGAACTCGCCGAGTGTGGCGTAGGAGTAGGTGTAGGCACTCCCGGACACCGGGATCATTGCCGCGAATTCGGCGTAGCACAGCGCAGCCAGCACACAGGCCAGGCCGGACAGCAGGAAGGAGAGGGTGATGCCCGGCCCCGCACCAAGTCGCACGGCGTCGCCTACGGTAGCGGTGCCGATCAGGACAAAAATGCCGGTGCCGATGATGGCACCGACGCCAAGCGCAATCAGGTCCGTGACCGTCAGCGTGCGACTGAGACGGTGATCGGGATGTTCGGCGTCCGCGAGGATCTGCTTGAGTGGTTTGGTGCGCAGCATCCGTGCCCGGATGCCTGATTGTTGTCGAGACATCAGATCTGGCCTTGTACTTCGATTCTGAAACCGGCCGGAGAGTTAACCGACAGGATGGGTCCGCTGCCGTAAAGGGGGCTCAGAGTACCGTACTCACGGAACGCCATCTTCGCCGCCCTCAGGCGGGTCCGGACCGGCTCAAGGTCCGGCACCTGGTAGTTGACGTGCAGGATGCCGGTCGCTGGCGGTTTTGCCCGTGGATACAGGTTGCGACCCCGGACCTGCTGGTATTCGATGATTTCGATGCGCCCCAGCGGTTCATCGAGCGTGCCAAAGACGCATAGCCGGAGTGCAGCGCCTGGTGGCAGGCCGACGGTTCGTTCGATGACCGGGCCGGCCAGTTCCAGTTCGAGCGTGGTGGTCAGGCCAAGCACATCGCGCCAAAAGACGGTTTCTGCCTCGATCCCGGGCACGATGGATACCAGCGGACCGATGCCCGCATAGCCCTTTGGTGACAGCGGCGTGTCGTATCCGGGGCCGATCGCCTCGATGAGCACCACGTTGATCTCGTCATGGGCCGGCATCTGGACTTCGCGAAACAGGTGCTCGCCAGCCGGCATCTCCGCCCACCGGGTGCGGAAGCGATGGCCGGCAGCCTCAAGCTCCGCGTAGCGGGCTGGCATGTCTGTCGTGTAGAGATCCAGGTTCTTGGGCAACAGGTCGAAAGCCGCGGCTCCTTCCCGCACGGCTGGCAGTGGATTCCTGAACTCGACCAGATGCATTGCGCCGGTAGTCGAGTGGCATCCGGAGCGCGTCGGTGTGGCAAGAATCGCCTGGCGGCTGACCCGGTGCGGATCGATTCCCCACAGGGTGGCGAGGGATGGATCCGGTCCCTCGGCTTCGATGTGCGGCTGAAAACCAAAATTGTCCTGCCAGAAGCTGACTGCCCTGGCGAGGTTGGCCACGCCAATCGTCACATGCGAGAAGGCCCGCAGGCTCGATTCCGACACGCATCACCTCGCTGGGTATGGCTGATGAGGTCCGGAATTCTATGCGCCCGGGCCAACATCCAGGAAACCGGTTGTTTTGCGCTGCTTAGAAAATGCCCCATCGCAACGTGGGGAATGCCGTGCTAGAGTCAGCCCATCCGCATCTGAGTCGGCAGCCGCACATCCTCTTGTGATCCTTCCGTGAACCGTTTTCCCGCAGATGCTTTTCTTCGATTCCGAATCATGGACGTGAGCCTCGCTTGCGCCCTCTTGTCGTTGTTCTCGTGCCGTCCATCAACCTTGAGGAATTACAGGTACCCGTCATGACCAGGATTTACGTAGGCAATCTGCCATATACCGCCGATGAGGAGTCGGTTCGTGAGCTTTTCTCGCAACATGG
>JAUPLK010000300.1 GCA_030836925.1 Pseudomonadota bacterium | reverse complement strand
CCGCTGCTGCAGCCGGGCACGCTGATCAGTGCGCCGGAGATGGCGATACTGACCATCGGTGGTTCGGCCAGCGTCGAAATCTCGCGACGGCCTTCGATCGCCGTGATCTCCACCGGCGATGAACTGGTGGATGTCGGTCAGCCCGTCAGCGCCAACCAGATCCGCTCGTCGAACGACCGCGCGATCACGGGTGCGCTCGCGGCGCGTGGATTCCGTAATTGCACCCGCGTGCATCTGCCCGACGATCGCGCGGTACTGGAGCGCGAAATTCGGCGGCTGCTGGCTGAAGAGGATGTGCTGATCCTGACCGGCGGCGTGTCGATGGGCGAGTTCGACTACGTACCGCAGGTGCTGCTGGCGCTGGGCATGAAACTGGTCTTCCACAAGGTCCTGCAGCGCCCCGGCCTGCCGCTGTGGTTTGGCGTTTCACCGGAGGGCAAGCCGGTGTTTGCGCTGCCGGGCAACCCGGTGTCGAGTCTCGTCTGCCTGGTGCGCTACGCGCTGCCCGGATTGCTGCATGCGATGAAGCTGGAGAGCGGCCCGCAGCCGATGGTCGGGCTGGCTGAGGAGGTGCGATTTGAGCCGGATCTGACCTGTTTCCTGCCGGTGACACTCGAGTACACGACCGACGGCCGCTGTCTTGCGAGCCCGAAGCAGACCAACACCTCCGGTGATTTCGCCGCACTTGCCGGCACCGCCGGATTCGTCGAACTGCCGCGCGGTGCGGCGGTTTTCCCGGCCGGCTACCCTGCCAGTTTTTTTTCCTGGTAGGAGCGCCGCTCCTACCGCCGCTCCTACGGCGCTCCTACACCGACAGCACGCGACGCGGATCGACGTACTCGTGACCGAGCGCCTCTGCAACCGCTGCACAGCAGACCTTGCCCTCGTGAATATTCAGCCCGTCGAGCAGACCCGGATCATCGAGCAGCGCCTGCCGGTAGCCCTTGTCGGCCAGCGCCAGCACGTAGGGTAGCGTCGCGTTGTTGAGTGCAAAGGTCGAGGTGCGCGCAACCGCGCCTGGCATGTTGGCCACGCAGTAATGCACCACGCCCTCTTCGATGTACGTGGGCTGCGAATGCGTGGTTGCCCGGCTGGTCTCGAAACAGCCGCCCTGGTCGATGGCCACATCGACCACCACCGAGCGATTGCGCATGCCGCGCACCATGGCCCGACTCACCAGCCGGGGTGCGGCAGCACCCGGCACCAGCACCGCACCGATCACCAGATCGGCTTCAGCGACATAGCGCTCGATGCTTTCGACCGTCGAATAGATGGTGTTGAGGCGGCCACCGAACTGGAAGTCGAGTTCCTTCAGACGCGGCAGCGAACGGTCGATGACCGTGACCTGCGCCTCCATGCCCATCGCCACGCGGATTGCGTTGGTGCCGACCACGCCGCCACCGAGCACCACCACGTTCGCCGCCTTCACGCCGGGGACACCACCGAGCAGGATGCCCGGCCCGCCCGCTTCGCGCTCCAGGCAATGTGCACCGGCCTGCACCGCCATGCGCCCCGCGACCTCGCTCATCGGCGAAAGCAGCGGCAGGCTGTGATTCGGGCCAGTCACCGTCTCGTAACCGATGGCCACCACGCCCGACTTGAGCAACTGCGCCGTCTGCTCTGCATCCGGCGCCAGATGCAGATAGGTGAACAACAGCTGCCCGGCGCGCAGCAACGGAAACTCGACCGCCTGCAACTCCTTCACCTTGACGATCATCCCGGCCTGGGCATAGACAGCGGCCGCGGTAGGCAGAATCGTCGCACCCGCCTGCGTGTAATCATCGTCGTACATGCCGATGCCGGCACCGGCCCCGCTCTCGACCACCACCTGGTGCCCGTGATGCACGAGTTCACGCACACTGGTTGGCGTCAGCCCGACGCGGTGCTCGTCCTGTTTGATCTCTCGCGGTACGCCAATCAGCATGTCTTGCTCCCGGCAGTTCAGAGGACAATCAGAGGGTGGGCATGTCCAGCTTGCTGTCCCGCGCATCCCCGCCTTGCGGCCAGCGCGAGGTGATGGTCTTGAGTTGTGTGTAAAAACGCACACCCTCGACACCGTGAATATTGCTGTCGCCGAAGAACGAACTCTTGCGGCCACCAAAACTGAAGAACGCCGCCGGCACCGGAATCGGCACATTGATGCCCACCATGCCGACATTCAGCTGTGCAGAGCACTCGCGGGCCAGGCGTCCGTCGCGCGTGAAGATCGAAACACCGTTGGCGAACTCGTGTGCGTTGACGAGCGCAAGTGCCGCGGCTGGCGTTGCCACCCGCACGATGACGAGCAGCGGCCCGAAGATCTCCTCGCGCCAGATCCGCATCGCGCTGCTGGCGTGATCAAAGAGCGTCGGGCCGAGAAAATAGCCGCCGGACACGTCAGTGGTTCGCCCATCCACCACCAGTTCGGCACCCTCAGCCACACCGGCGTCGATGTAGCCGCGCACGCGCTCCAGGTGCTGCGCGGTGATCAGCGGCCCGATGTCCACGTCCGGCTGCGTGCCGGGCCCGAGCCGCAGCGCGCTGATCCGTGGCAGCAGCGCGGCACGCAGCGCATCGCCGGCCGCACCGACCGCCACTGCCACCGAGATCGCCATGCAGCGCTCACCGGCCGAGCCATAGGCCGCAGCCACCAGCGCATCGGCAGCCTGGCCCATGTCGGCATCGGGCATGACCAGCAGGTGATTCTTCGCCCCACCGAGCGCCTGCACGCGCTTGCCGGCCCGCGCGCACTCCGCATAAACATGCCGTGCCACCGGCGTCGAACCGACGAAGCTCACTGCCGCCACGTCCCGATGGCACAGCAGTTCGTCGACGGCCTCGCGATCGCCGTGCAGAACGTTGAGCACACCCGGGGGCAGACCGGCCTCGCTCATCAGTTCAGCGAGGCGCACCGCACAGGAAGGCGTGCGCTCGGAGGGCTTGAGGATGAAGGTGTTGCCGCAGGCGATGGCCACCGGGAACATCCACAACGGCACCATG
>JAUPLK010000299.1 GCA_030836925.1 Pseudomonadota bacterium | reverse complement strand
CACGCGCCGACCGTTGCAGGTGACCACATAGCGCGAGCCGCTCATGCCGCTGACCTTGACCTGCACCCGCTCCACCGATGAATCGACGTAACGCGCCGTGCCGGTGCTGCTGACCTCCTCGCCCAGCACGTGCCACGGCTCGATGGCCATGCGCACTTCGAGCTGGATGTCCTGCACCGTGACAGTGCCGTAATGAGGAAAGCGGAATTCCAGAAAGGGCTCGAACCACTCCAGCTGAAGCGGGTAGCCGGCGCGCTGCAGGTCGCGCACCACGTCCTGCATGTCGGCGCGCACGTAGTGGGGCAGCATGAAGCGGTCGTGCAATTCGGTGCCCCAGCGCACCAGTTCGTGACGGTACGGCGTTTTCCAGAACCACGCGACCAGGGATCGCAGCAGCAGCATCTGCACCAGGCTCATGCGGGCATGGGGGGGCATTTCGAAGGCGCGCAGTTCGACCAGGCCGAGGCGGCCGGTGTCGCTGTCGGGAGAGTAGAGCTTGTCGATGCAGAACTCGGTGCGATGCGTGTTGCCGGTGACGTCGATCAGCAAATGGCGCAGCAGGCGGTCGACCAGCCAGGGTTCGGGTACCTCGCCCTCCGGCATCTGCTGGAAGGCGATGTCCAGTTCATAGAGATTTTCGTGGCGCGCCTCATCCACCCGCGGCGCCTGGCTGGTGGGGCCGATGAACAGGCCGGAAAAAAGATAGGACAGCGCCGGGTGGTGCTGCCAGTAGGTTACCAGGCTGCGCAGCAGGTCAGGACGGCGCAGCACCGGGCTGTCAGTGGGTGTGGCGGCGCCAAGGGTGACGTGGTTGCCTCCACCGGTTCCGCTGTGGCGCCCGTCGAGCATGAATTTTTCGCTGCCCAGCCGGGTCAGGTGCGCCAGTTCGTAGAGCGTGGTGGTGTTGTGCACCAGCTCGTCCCAGCTGGCCGCCGGGTGGATGTTGACCTCGATCACGCCGGGGTCGGGGGTGACCGGCAGACGCACCAGACGCAGGTCGCGCGGGGGCTGGTAGCCTTCCAGCACCACCGGCATGGAGAGCGCCGCAGCGGTCGCCTCGACCGACGCTACCAGGTCGAGATAGTGTTCCAGCTCGGTGGTGGGCGGCAGGAACACGTGCATGCGTCCGTCGCGCGGCTCCACGCACAGGGCGGTATGGGGAATCCACTCGGCTTTTTTCGGCTCGTCGCTGGCGTCGGCCGCTTCCTGGTCATGCACCTCGGGGTGCAAGTCTTCCTTCTCCACCCGTTTGCTGTAGCGGCGCGCCACTTCTCCTGCAACGTCACCAAGCGGGCCTACCTCCTCGAACAGGCTGCGCTCGCTTTCCTCGTCACGCGCCTCCAGTTCCACCCAGGGCAGCGAGCCCAGCGGCAGGCGCAGGCCCATGGCGGAGTCACCGGGCACCAGGAACATCTCGCCACGGCGGAACTCCCATGGGCTGCTCGCCCAGGCATCCTTTCTGCGATCCCAGTGCAGCGGCAGGGTATATCCCACTGGTTCGCCCAGATCGCCGGCCAGCAGCCTGGTCAGGCGCTTGCGTTCCAGCGGGTCTTTCAGGTTGGTCTTGAGCGGGTCGAGGTTGGCCGGCACCAGGCCTTCCTGCAACAGGTAGTGAAGCGGATCTTCAAAACCCGCCTTGAGGGTGTCAGTGTTCACGCCCAGCCGCTGCGCGAGCTGGCGCAGGAACTGGTCGGCATGTTCCCGGGTGTAGCCGTAGTCCTTGTTCACGTCCGCCAGCAGTTCCGGATTGTGCCATACCGGCACGCCGTCCTTGCGCCAGAAGCAGGCCAGCTGCCAGCGCGGCAGCGGCTCGCCCGGATACCATTTGCCCTGGCCGTAGTAGAGCATGCCGCCGGGGCCGAAGGCGTCGCGCAGGCGCCGCATCAGTTCGCCGGCGAGCTGGCGCTTCTCCGGGCCGTCCGCGGCGGTGTTCCATTGGGCGGACTCCATGTCGTCAATGGAGACGAAGGTCGGCTCGCCGCCCATGGTCAGACGCACGTCGCCCTGTTCCAGCTCCGCGTCGATCTGGTGCCCGAGCGCCTCGATGGCGGCCCATTGTTCCTCGCTGTAGGGCTTGGTGACGCGCGGGTCCTCGTGGATGCGCTGCACGCTGTTGTCGAAGCGGAATTCCGTCTTGCTCTCGCCCGCAAAGCCGCCAGTCACTGGCGCCGCGCTTACCGGGTCGGCAGTGCATGCCAGGGGAATGTGTCCTTCCCCTGCAAACAGGCCGGAGGTGGGATCGAGGCCGATCCAGCCGGCACCCGGCACGTAGACTTCGGCCCATGCATGCAGATCGGTGAAGTCCTTTTCCGGTCCAGAAGGTCCATCCAGGGACTTGACGTCGGCCGTCAACTGCACCAGGTAGCCGGAAACGAAGCGCGCGGCCAGGCCCAGATGGCGCAGCACCTGGACCAGCAGCCAGCCCGAGTCGCGGCAGGAGCCGAGCGCTCTGGACAAGGTTTCCTCGCAGCTCTGCACTCCCACTTCAAGCCGCACGGTGTAGCTGACGTGTTGATACAGGCGCTGGTTCAATGCCACCAGGAAATCCACAATCGGTGTCGGCGAGCGTTCGACTTCGCTCAGGAAACGCTCCAGCAGCGGTCCCCGCTCCTTGACTTCCAGATAAGGTGACAGCTCCTTGCTGAGCTGGGCGTCATAGGTGTAGGGATATTTTTCGGCATATTCCTCGACGAAAAAATCGAACGGGTTGAGCACCGTCATGTCGGCGACCAGATCTATCTCGATTGACAGTTCGCGCGTTTTTTCCGGAAAAACCACTCGGGCCAGGTAGTTACCGAAAGGATCCTGTTGCCAGTTGATGAAGTGATTTTCCGGCTTGATACGCAACGAGTAGGACTCGATCGGCGTGCGCGAATGCACTGCCGGCCGCAATCGAAACACGTGCGGTCCAAGCTGTACCGGGTGATCGTATAAATACTGGGTCTTGTGGTGAAGCGCTACGCGTATGGTCATTACTTGTCTT
>JAUPLK010000298.1 GCA_030836925.1 Pseudomonadota bacterium | reverse complement strand
CCTCGGTCAGAGTCTCGAAGCCCATCTTCACCAGTTCGACAGCACCGCCGCAAAGCACGGTCTGTTCGCCGAACAGGTCGGTTTCGCACTCGTCCTTGAAAGTCGTTTCGATGATGCCGGTGCGTCCGCCGCCGATGCCGGCGGCATAGGACAGCGCCAGCTGCTTGGCCTTGCCGGAGGCATTTTGGAACACCGCGATCAGGTCAGGGATGCCGCCGCCCTTGACGAACTCGGAGCGCACCGTGTGGCCCGGTGCTTTCGGCGCAATCATGATCACGTCCAGGTCGGCACGCGGCACGACCTGGTTGTAGTGAATCGCAAAACCGTGCGCAAATGCGAGCGTCGCACCCTTCTTCAGGTTCGGCTCGATCTCGTCCTTGTACAGCTGCTTCTGGAATTCATCCGGGGTGAGAATCATCACCACGTCGGCGGACTTCACGGCGGCGGGCACGTCCGCCACCTTCAGGCCGGCACGCTTGACCTTCTTGCGCGACGCGGAATCAGCACGCAGGCCGACCGTCACATCCACGCCGGAGTCGTGCAGGTTGCAGGCATGGGCATGGCCCTGCGAGCCGTAACCGATGATGGAAACCTTCTTGCCCTTGATCAGGGAAAGCTTGCAGTCCTTGTCGTAATAAACCTTCATGTCTGTGTACCTGTTGCAGTTGCTGTGGCCGTGGCCGGGCTGATTCCCGTACCGATGGCCGAACTATAGGCAGCTTTGTTCGTTGCGTAAAATGAAATAACAACAACACTGTATCCCGACTTATGGAATACTCTCCGGCATGGACAGCCGGCTGCTGCGTCAATTCCTGAATCTCGCCGAAACACTGCATTTCGGCAAGGCCAGCGAGGCCAGTCATGTCAGCCCGTCTGCACTGAGCCGCAGCATCCAGCAACTTGAAGCCGAAGTCGGTGTTGCGCTGTTCAGCCGCGACAGGCGCAGCGTTGCCCTGACCCACGAGGGCAGGCTGTTTCTGCCCTATGCGCGCGAAGCACTGACGGAATGGGATGCGATCCGCAACACCCTGATGGCAGAGGCCGACGAACTGCATGGTGAAGTGAGCATGTACTGCTCGGTAACGGCCAGCTACAGCTTCCTGTTCGAGATCCTCAGCGCGTTTCGCCGCGACCACCCGCATATCGAGATCAAGCTGCATACCGGCGATCCGGAACTCGCCATCACGCGGGTGCTGGCCGGCGAGGAAGATATCGCCATCGGCGCGCGACCCGAGGTGTTGCCGAACGGACTCGCCTTCCGGCCGATCACCACGTCACCGCTGGTGTTCATCGCCAGCCGCAATCATCCGCAGCCGGACAGCCGCAACTGGGCCGCCACACCGATGATTCTCTCGGAAGGCGGCCTGGCCAGGAGCCGCGTCGATGCCTGGTTCCGGGCACGCGGCGTGCAACCGTCGATCTACGCCCAGGTGGCCGGCAACGAGGCGATCGTCAGCATGGTCAGCCTCGGCTTCGGCATCGGCGTGGTGCCACGCATCGTGCTCGACAACAGTCCGCTGGTCGACAACATCCGCATCCTCGACATCAGGCCGAAGCTGAAGGCCTACGAGGTCGGACTGTTTGCGCTCAACAGAAAGCTCAGGAACCCGGTGGTCAAGGCCTTCTGGTCGCAGCTGCAGTAACCGGCACCAGCCAACTCAGACAATCACTTCATAGCTGGTGCTGCGGCCGCCTGCCGACGATTTCCGCAGCACGCCCCGCACCAGCAGCTCGTTGATGTCGCGCAGGGCCGTGTCGGGCGAGCACCTGGCAATCGCCGCCCATTTACTGCTGGTGAGCTTGCCATCGAAGCCGTCGAGCAGTTGATTGAGCAGCTTCACCTGCCGCTCATTCAAGGGCGTGGTTGCCCAGCGCTGCCAGAATCGCGCCTTGCAGAGCACCGCGTCGAGTGTGTGCTGTGCCTGATCCACTGCACCATGCAGCGTGGCGAGGAACCAGGCGAGCCACTCGGTGACGTCCAGCGACTTTTTCTGCGTGCGCTCCAGGATGTCGTAGTAAGCCTTGCGTTCACGCTGGATCTGCGCGGACAAACTGTAGAAGCGTTGCGGGCTGCCATCCGCACGCGCCAGCAACAGGTCACCAATGGCGCGGGCGATACGGCCATTGCCATCGTCGAACGGATGCAAGGTGACGAACCAGAGGTGGCCGAGGCCGGCCTTGAGCAGTGGTGGTTCAGTCGTGACACCATTCAGCCAATCGAGGCAGCGGCCGGTTTCGGTTTCCAGACTTCCGGCTGGCGGTGCCTCGAAATGCACGCGCTGGCGGCCGATGGGGCCTGATACCACTTGCATGGGGCCACTGACATCATCACGCCAGCCGCCAACCTTGATCCTGGAAAGGCCGGAGTAACCGGTGGGAAACAGCGCGGCATGCCAGCCGAACAGACGCGCCCGCGACACCGGCGCATGGCAGTTAGTGGTCGCATCGAGCACCATCTCGACCACACCTTCCACGTACCGATCCACGGGGGCCAAGGCACCGATATCCACGCCCAGCCTGCGGGCGATGGACGAGCGCACGGATTCGACGTTGAGATGCTCACCCTCGATCTCGCTGGTCTTGACCACGTCCTCCGTCAGCGCCGCCAGGCTCGCTTCATCGCGGAGTGCCAGGCCCACATCGGCCAAACGTCCCAGCAATTGACCTTGGGCGCGACTGACCTCAGCCATGGGACCAGCCAGAACTGCGAGGTCGAAGCGCCAGTTCGGCCAGTCACTGGCCTGCCAGATGTATCTGCAATCACCGCTATTCATGCGGAGATTATGAGCCCTGATCTCCGCATGCACAAGTTATTCCCCGCATATAACGCGGTGAAAGCTGTTGCAATTCACCGCAGAGCTATAGCGCCGCTCAGGGCGAGCCCCACTCCCCGCCCGTGAACGTCCGACTCGTGGTTTTCCAGGTGGGGTACGACTTCGGCCGGTGACAGCCGGACGCCGTGCAATCCTTCGTATTGCTGGTGCTCT
>JAUPLK010000297.1 GCA_030836925.1 Pseudomonadota bacterium | reverse complement strand
GCTTCGTACGCTCAAATTTAGCTTTCGACATGACCAGCTCTCTCTTCGATCTGTTTGTGCTTCTGTTACATCCGCAGTCACGGGCGCTACCGTGGCTCACCCTATTCTTGTATGCACGACTCTTGGAGCCCACAACCGGAGTTGAACCGGTGACCTCTTCCTTACCAAGGAAGTGCTCTACCAACTGAGCTATGTGGGCAAATCACATCTCCCAAACTGGAGCGGGTGATGGGAATCGAACCCACGTCATCAGTTTGGAAAACTGAGGTTCTACCATTGAACTACACCCGCCACCCTCCATGCGTCTCGTGCCACGGACGGCGGCAAAGGGGCAGCACGCGTTACAACCACTTGGGACAGAACCTACTCACGCCCACCGGTGGCTCGTGGTGGAGGGGGTAGGATTCGAACCTACGAAGGCGTAAGCCAGCAGATTTACAGTCTGCCCCCGTTGGCCGCTTGGGTACCCCTCCGCTAAGTCAAGCAGAGCATTGTCTGGCGAGCAGCTTCTGCTGTCAACCTAAAGTGCTATGCCGGAAGAGGGACTTGAACCCCCAACCTACCGCTTACAAAGCGGTTGCTCTGCCATTGAGCTATTCCGGCCCGTCCTTTTTCAGGGCTGGCATTATATATAGGCCTCACTCAGGTGCCACTGATCCCGAGGCCGAATTGGCCACCGGTGGGCAGGGCCCCGTCTCAGCGCGGAGAATCCGGTCAAGGCTGGCAGCAAGCTCGCCAAGCGCCGCTTGTTGGCTGCTTGCCTGGTCGGATAACAGCCAGTATTCCGTAGCGGTTCTGATCCGCTCCCGCACGACGGCCTTGAAGCCGGCCGTACGAGCCACGTCGATAACGCGCTCGGCGCGGCCCCGTTCACGAAATACCCCCAGGCTGATGATAGTTATCGGCCCGTCCTGCATGACGTAGGCATCCGGAAGCCCCGCTCTGAGCAGGTGCTGGCGAGCCGCCTCAGCCAACTCCCGGTCTGCAAAGCCCTGAATCTGCACCCAATGACCCAGCCAAACCCGCCCCACGCGTGGAACCGGCTCGGCCCTGATACCCCGCTCTGCCAGCGATGCCGATAATTGCCGCGCCACACTCAGATCAGGCACTGGCCCGATAAAGAAGCATTTTGCGGAGGCATCATCCGGAACGACCGGCGGCGCAGCGACGGGACTCGCCCGCCCAAATGTCGCCAATTCATTGGCGCCTGTTGGCCGCACAGGCGCCAGCGGCTCGGGATCCACCCAGAATATCCAGCCCAGCAGCAACAGATTGGCAAACAAGAGGAGCAGGAAGAGATTACGCACCAGAGTCGCCTCTCCCCTCAGGCAACCGCATAACAGACCGGGTCAAGCGCAAGACCATGCAGAACCAGTTCGGGTATATGGACTGCTGGCCGGTCGATCAGTCGGGCAAGCCGGTCACCATCCCCGCCAGTGATTACCAGCTTTGCCTCAACATCGGCGAAACCGGGTTTCAAAAGGCATTCCGCGATGAACGCCGCAAGAGCGCGGGTAACTCCAAGCCGGATCCCGCTCGCGGTATCCCGCCCCAACGAGTGCCTTTCTTCAACCAGCGTTGCGAGCACCTCCTGCTGCCCCGCCCGACCGGCAGCCCGATCCAGATCACCGGTTTCCTGGCGCAGTGAGGCCACCATCAAGGCAGCACCAGGGACAATAAGCCCGCCGGCATGCAGGCCATCGGATGCAATGATATCCACGGTAACAGCAGTCCCCGCATCGACGACACACAAGGGGCCCGGAAATTTCTGCCACGCCGCACACATCGCCAGCCAGCGATCGACGCCAAGCTGGTCCGGATCCCGGTAACCGTTTCTGAGGCCACATGCCATGGCGCACGAACGCGCAAAGACCGGTGGGATGCCGAAGCTTTCGAAAATGACGTCGGCAACAAGGGCGCTGGCGACCGGACCGGCCACATTGGCGACCCGCACCTCATCAGGAGTCGGCGCACCATGCAGGGCATTGCGCAATGCCCCGGCAAGATCATGATTCCGATGCAGGGCATGCCCGGACCTGATCTGTCCTTGCGCCGATAACCATGCCCACTTCACCCGGCTATTACCCACATCCAGCAGCAACTTCATGACTGCCGCCGCAAGGTGACATCACCGGAAAAAACCGCTCTCAGCTGATTATCAACATCAATCAAAAGAGCACCATCATCGGCGATTCCACTGGCAATTCCGCTCAACATCTGCGATCCGCTGAAAGCAGAGACAGGCTGTCCAAGCAGGCAATCCCGGGCGCGCCAGCGCGGTGCGAACGCAGCAAAACCGGAAACTGCAAACTCGTCCAGGTTTCGGTACAGCGTATTCAGCAAGCAGGCCGCCAACTGGTCACGGCAAATATCCCGCCCCGGAACGAGCGCACTGAGCGTGGCCGGTCGCAAGCTGCCCCCATCGGCACTGATCTCCGGAGCAAGACCTGGCGATGCGCGCACATTCACGCCGATACCGATCACAACGCGCAACGGCCCCCCGGTCTCACCAGCGACATCCACCAGAATACCGCCGAGTTTGCCACCATCTGCCACAATGTCGTTCGGCCATTTCAGCCTCACCGCATCACCCGGAACCAGTGCAGACAGGGCCTCGGCAACCGCAACACCAACGACCAGACCCAGGGCAGCCAGGTCACGGGGCGCTACTTCGTAGCACCAGGCGACCGACAGGCACAAACCGCGCCCCAGCGGAGAGAACCAGCGCCTGCCACGGCGACCGCGCCCACCCGATTGATACTCGGCAGTACAGGCAAGCATCATCCCCGGCAGCGGCGCCGGAATTGAGGCCAGGCGCTCGCTCGTGGACCCGGTAATCAGCAGGACATCGAGACGGGCCAGCGCCGCTCGCACCTGCGGCTCCAGAAACGCCCGAATGGCATCTGCGTCCAGCAGTTGCAGCGGCGCATCCAGCCGGTAACCGCACCGCCGGTCTGTGATGATCTCAAGCCCGGTACTCCTCAGCGCCCGGATC
>JAUPLK010000296.1 GCA_030836925.1 Pseudomonadota bacterium | reverse complement strand
AGGGCCGCAATACGCAGGGCGTCCGGCTGATCCGCATCGGTGAGGACGAGCGTCTGGTCGGACTCGACCGGATTGTTCCCGGTACCGATGCGGATGATGGTGAGCCGGCAGAATAGGCCGCATTGCTCACGGTTGCTTTCCTTCAACAGTCCACGAGAGAAACAGATGTCAAGGGTTATCAATTTCAGTGCCGGTCCGGCTGCGTTGCCACTGGAAGTGCTGCAGCAGGCGCAGGCAGAAATGACCGACTGGAACGGTACGGGCATGTCGGTGATGGAGATCAGTCACCGCAGCAAGGAGTTCATCAAGGTCGCCGAGCAGGCTGAGGCCGACCTCCGCGAGCTGATGCAGGTTCCCGATGATTACGCCGTGCTGTTCCTGCAGGGCGGTGCAACCACGCATTTCGCCTTGTTGCCGATGAACCTGGCCGGCCCCACGCAGACGGTCGATTACCTGGTCACCGGGGCCTGGTCGAAAAAGGCCAGCAAGGAAGCGGCGGCCGTACGCAAGGTCAATATCGTCGCCGACGGTTCGGCATCCAGCTACATGGATGTTCCGGCGCGAGCCGGCTGGAAGCTCGATCCGGCGGCCGCCTATGTGCACTACTGTGTCAACGAGACGATCAGCGGGCTCGAAATGCATGAGGTGCCTGAGGTCGGATCCGTGCCGCTGGTAGCCGACATGTCTTCGACGATCCTGTCGCGGCCGGTGGACGTGCGCAAGTTCGGCGTGATCTACGCTGGTGCCCAGAAGAACATCGGCCCCTCGGGCCTGGTGATCCTGATCGTGCGCAAGGACCTGCTTGAGCGCGCCCCAGCCGGCCTGCCGGGAATTCTCAAGTACTCGTCGCATGCGGCGGCCGGTTCCATGCTGAATACACCGCCCACTTTCGGCTGGTATATCGCGGGCCTGGTATTTGCCTGGCTGAAAAAGCAGGGTGGCCTGCAGAAAATCGCCGAGATCAATCAGCGCAAGGCGGAGCTTCTCTACAAGGCGATTGACGCTTCATCCTTCTACAACAATCCGGTGGCCAAAGCGCACCGCTCCTGGATGAACGTGACGTTTACGCTGGCTGACGAGGCGCTTGATGCGGATTTCCTCAGTGAATCCAAAAAAGCGGGACTGACCAACCTCAAGGGGCATCGCGACGTGGGCGGCATGCGCGCCAGCATCTACAACGCGGTTTCCGAGGCCGGTGTGGTCGCGCTCGTGCAGTTCATGGCGGACTTCGAGAAGCGTCGCGGGTGAGCCTGCAGGTTGTGACGAGTACAGACAGAGGTTGATGCAGTGAGCGTGAAGACCACATACAAGATCCTGACCCTCAACAGCATTTCAGTCGAGGGACTGCAGCGTCTGCCGCGTGAGCGTTACGAGGTAGCTTCGGATATCGGTCACCCGGACGCCATCATGGTGCGTTCCGCGAAGATGCATGACATGCCGATTCCGGACACGGTGCTGGCCGTTGCGCGTGCCGGTGCCGGCACCAACAACGTACCTGTTGCAGCACTGGCAAAGCGCGGCATCCCCGTATTCAACGCCCCGGGGGCGAATGCCAACGCGGTCAAGGAACTGGTGCTGGCGGGCATGTTGCTCGCGGCGCGCAATATCTGCCAGGCCTGGAACTTCGTCGAGCACCTGAAAGAAGACGGTGCGGCGCTCGACAAGGCCGTCGAGGGTGGCAAGAAAACCTATGTCGGTTTCGAACTCCCGGGCCGCACGCTGGGCGTGATCGGTCTGGGCGCCATCGGCGTGCAGGTCGCGAATGCAGCGATCAATCTCGGCATGCGCGTGGTCGGCTTCGATCCGCAGGTCACCGTCGAGCGGGCCTGGCAGCTGTCTGCTGCTGTCGAGCAGGCGCGCAGCCTGGATGAGCTGTTCAGCAAGGCGGATTTTCTGACCGTACACGTGCCGTTGCTGGACGCTACCCGGGCGCTGGTCAATGAGGCCCGCATCAAGTTGATGCCGGCCAATGCGGTGGTTCTCAATTTCGCCCGTGGCGAGATCGTCGATGAAGCCGCTGTGGCGGCTGCCCTGGCGTCCGGAAAGCTCACCGCCTACATCAGTGATTTCCCGAGCCGGGCGCTGATCGGCAATCCCAAGGTCATTTCACTGCCGCATCTGGGCGCGTCCACCTACGAGGCTGAATCCAACTGCGCGGTGATGGTGGCGGACAATCTGCGTGCCTACCTCGAGCACGGTGTGATCCGTTATTCGGTGAATTTTCCGGAGGCTGATCTGCCGCGGACGACGCCGCACCGGATCACCATCGCGAATGCCAATGTGCCGAACATGGTGGGCCAGATCTCCACCTGCCTGGGTGATGCCGGGCTGAATATCGCCGACCTGCTCAACAAGTCGCGCGGTGAAGTGGCCTACACCATCGTCGATCTGGACGGGCCCGTGAAGGAAGAAACGCTCGTCCGCATCCGTGGCATCGATGGTGTGCTGAGCGTGCGCTGCCTCAACGAACAACCTGGCTGAGTTCCGGATGGTCAAGAAACGGCAGAGATCAGTGGCGCGCAAGGCGGGCCCCAAGGCGCCGGCTCTGGGTGCGCTGCGCGGGCAGATCGATGCGGTTGACCAGCAGATACAGGCGCTGATCGCCGAACGCGCCGGCCTGGCACAGCAGGTTGCCGTGGCCAAAGGCGAGGGCGTGCCGGCCACCGGTTACTATCGTCCGGAACGCGAGGCGGAGGTGCTGCGCGGTGTGGTCGCGCGCAACAAGGGCCCGTTGACCGACGAGGAAATGGTGCGCCTGTTCCGCGAGATCATGTCGGCCTGTCTCGCCCAGGAGCAGCCGCTCAAGATCGGCTACCTGGGTCCCGAGGGGACCTTCAGCCAGTCGGCTGTATACAAGCACTTCGGCCACTCGGTGCGGGCCTTGCCGCTCGGCATGATCGATGAGGTCTTCCACGAGGTCGAGTCGGGCGCTGCCGATTTCGGCGTGGTGCCGATCGAGAACTCCACCGAAGGCACCATCAACCATACGCTCGACATGTTCCTGACTT
>JAUPLK010000069.1 GCA_030836925.1 Pseudomonadota bacterium | reverse complement strand
ATTCTTGTTATCGTCCTCATCCGGACAGAACACCGGGGAATTGGTGCCATAAGCCCAGACGCCGGGCGGGTCGGCCCAGGCCAGACTGCCCTTGGCATAACGACGGGAACGGATGCTGGTCTGCACCGGCTTGTTGGCAATCGCGTTGCCGGCGACATCCGTAACCAGAATCACCCATTCCTTGGCATAGGTGGCGGTACCGATCTCGAACAGCGTATTGCCGGTACCCAGGGTCAGGGCAAGCGCCTGCTGGGCGACCGTCAACGCCACGGTGTCTTCGATCAGCGTAGCCTGGATAGTGGCACGGATGATGATTCCATTGGCAGCACTGGCATCAGAGCCAGCCGTGTATACCGACTGGGCGCGCCCCTGGCTATCGGTGATGTCCTGGCCCACCGACAGTGAGCCGCCCGTTGATTCGAGCACGAACTGCACGATCTGGTTCTTGACGGGATTGTTCGATGCATCCCGTACCACCGCTGTCAGTTCGCTCTGCTCCTCCACACCAACGGTCACGGGCGTGGCCTGCAGATCCAAAGAAGCAGGCGTGGTGGCTATGAATTCCACGGAACGGTTCGTGCTGGTGGCTTCTGGATTGGTTGCGGTCAGTACCGCCGAACCAGCAGTGCTCGCACTGATCGTCACCGATGCATCGCCGGAAGCATTGGTGAGGGCAGAGTTGGCCGAAAGTGTGCCGCGCGTGGTCGAAAATGTGATCGTGGCACCAACCTGCGGCACACCGTTCTTGGTCCAGCGAACGGTCACGGGCTGTACCACCGCGAGGTTGATCTCGGCACCAGCAGCTGGCGCACTGAAGGCAAATGCATCACCGGATACGGACAGCGCCTTGGTGGCAGTCAATCCGAGGCCACTGACTGTCAGGGTGTCAACGCCGGAGGCCGTGGCTGTGACAGTGAAAGCCACATTGCCGCTGACATCAGTCGTGGTTGTCGGCGCGGCAATGGTATTGCCGTTGGCCGAGGTGAGCGTCAACAGGGCGCCCTGTATGCCAGCGCCCTTGGAATCCTTTGCGGCAGCCACGTAGGCCCCTGAATCGTTCAGGGCAATCGCCTCAGGACCGGTGATGGTAATGGTGGTCCCCACCACATTGACGACAACGTTACCCGAGGCGTCGCCCGCCGTGGCGGTCACGGTGATCGCGCGATTCTGTGCATTGGTGCCGTTGGACAACAGGGCATAGGCGATGCCCAGATCGTCCGTAACGGACTGGGTAACGGCAAGCGAACCAGAACTCGCGCCAAAGGACACCGTAACCCCCGGCAACACCGCGTTACTGCTGTCCTTGACCTGGGCGGTAATGGCAACGGTATTGGCACCGCCCTGATCAGACTGCAGCTGTGGCGAAGCTGCCAGCACCGTGATGATCGCGGGCGTTGCCGTACCACCACCGCCGCCACCACTGATGGTACCGTCACCGCCACCACCGCATGAGGCCAGCGCCGCCGATACCAGCACCGCACCCAAAGAAAGCAATTTCTTCAACACAGCAATTCCCTCTCACACACCGCAGCGCACTCTGCCCTCGCTGCGGATGATTCCGTTCAATAAATGTTCGAGCCTTCCTTGAGGATCTTTGGCGTCACGAAGATCAGCAGTTCGGACTTGTTGGATATCTTGCGGGTCGAGCGGAACAGCACGCCGACACCCGGGATGTCACCGAGGAACGGCACCTTGCTGACCTGCTCGCCTTCTTCGGTCTCGTAGACGCCACCGAGCACCACCGTCTGGCCATTGTTGACCAGCACCTGCGTTACTACTTCGCGCGTGTCGATGCTCGGTATCGATCCACCGCGCTCATCGGAAACCACCTGTCCAACGCTGTCCTTGGTGACGGTGAGATCGAGGATGATGCGGTCGTCAGGCGTGATCTGCGGGGTTACCGTCAGGCTGAGGACAGCCTCCTTGAACTGCGTCGAGGTGGCGCCGCTGGATGAGGACTCCTGATAGGGAATCTCGACACCCTGGCGTATGGAGGCTTCTTTCTGGTTGGCGGTGATCACCCGCGGAGAGGAGATCACTTCACCCCGGCCCTCGGCCTGTGCGGCCGACAGCTCGAGATCGACCAGATAGTCTTCGCCGAGCAGAGCCAGTCCGAGTCGGCCGGCCGGATTCGCGACCGGCAGGTTCACGTTGTAGCGGTCACCCTGCGCGGGCAGCTGTACCGGGAACAGGGAACCCGTGTTCTGCTGGTTATTCAATGCCGAATTGACGATGGTGTTGGTGCCGCTGCCCGACCCGGACACGGCAATCAGGCCATCGCTGGTGTCGTCGACGGCCGTGACACCCCACCGCATGCCGAGATCGCGACTGAAGTCGTCGTTGACGATCACGATGCGCGACTCGATGAGAACCTGGCGGACCGGAATATCCAGTGTGCCGACCAGCCGGCGGATCTGCGCGAGATTTTCGCTGACATCCTGCACCAGCAGCGTATTGGTCCGTTCGTCGATGGCCACACTGCCGCGCTCGGACAGCAGTGCATTACCCTTGCTGCCGCCGCCGCCCTTGCCCTTCATCAGTTCAGCCAGATCAGCCGCCTTGGCATAGTTGACCTGCAAGAACTCGGACAGCAGCGGCTCGAGTTCGCGGATATCCTTGCGCGCCTCGAGATCGGCCTTTTCACGCGAGGCAATTTCCTCGGCGGGCGCGACGATGATCACGCCACCGTTCTCGCGCATGTCGAGTCCCTTCGTGGCCAGGACAATGTCGAGGGCCTGGTCCCAGGGCACGTTCTGCAGGCGCAGGGTGACGTTTCCCGAAACGCTGTCGGACACGATGATGTTGCGGCCACTGACATCGGCCAGCAGCTGCAACACGGCGCGGGTCTCGATGTCCTGAAAGGACAGCGTGAGCCGCTCGCCGGTATATTCACGATCAGGGTTGAAAAGAGTCGGCTTGGTATCTTTTTCAGCCTCCACGACCGGTGCAACCTCAACGGTGAAAACCCCGTCGGATTGATAGGCGAGTTCCTGGAACGGCAGTTTGGCGGCAATGCTGATACGGGTACCCGACGGAGTGCCCGTCGATTCGATCGAGTTGACCGGTGTCGCGAAGTCGGTGACATCCAGCCGCTTCTGCAGGTTTGCCGGCAGCGTCGCACCGTTGAACGAGAGCACCACGCGGTCGCCTTCTTTGCGGACATCGACCGGCGTGGCTGGATCAGACAGGGTGATCACGACCCGGCCAGCCCCGTTGTCGCCGCGGCGAAAATCGACACCACTCACGCTGCGGTTGGCGGCCGCCACGGCGGGGGTTGGCGCAGCCCGGGTCTCGGGGAAGGACGTGACGGCAGCAGCAGCCGCATCTGCGGCACCAAGCGTTACCACGATGGCGTTGCCGTCGATGCGGGTCTGGTACGGCACCATCTTGTCGAGATTCAGCACAACACGGGTCTTGCCGCCAGCCTCGGCAGCCAGAATGGTGGACAGCGGGCCGATATTGACGTCCTTGCGCCGCTTGTCCAGACCGAGCATGGTGTTCTGCAGATCGAGAGAGATGCGGGCGGGATTGTCGATGACGAAGGCCAGTGGCTCGGAGGCGGCCCCCGAAGTCACCAGGCGCAACTCGAGGCGATCGCCAGACAGTGCCTGTACTTCAATATCCTTGAGCTGGTTCGCGGCCGGTGCGGCCTGCGCCAGCGCGGTGGATATCCCGGTCGACGCGATTGCCAGCGCACCGATCAATGCGGCGCGGACGCGGCTGACGGTACACCGCCTTCCGGTCGGTCCTGCCATCTCACTGCCCCTGGTCGTGCTCATCATCCCGTACTCCCAACCATATTCCTGCGTCGGCAACCCAAAATCCGTATCCCGCTGCGCGGGACCGGCAACCCCGCCTCAATCTCCAAGCGCGATCGAAGCCGACCGTTTGTAAAAGCCACCCATGCCATCCGGCACCAATTCCTCAACCTGGATCTCGGCTTGCGTCACCGTGACCACGCGACCGTCGTACTGCCCGATATAGTTGCCGGGCAGTACCTTGTGCAACAGACCATCGCCGGTCTGCACCAGACCGTAATTGGCCGAACCCTGACTCAGCGTGCCTGCCATCGAAAGCGTAT
Organism: Pseudomonadota bacterium; assembly: GCA_030836925.1. Taxonomy (GTDB): domain Bacteria; phylum Pseudomonadota; class Gammaproteobacteria; order Steroidobacterales; genus SHZI01. The sequence goes on along the minus strand of JAUPLK010000069.1, from coordinate 3,652 downwards.
CGAGCGGGAATTGCTCCAGATACTCCTTGGGGCGGGACGAATCCGGACGCGGGCCCATCGCACCGGCGCGACCCTGCGGTGCATCGGGAACGAAAGGCGAACGCAGGGCATCCGCTGCGTAAGAAAAGGTTTCGTAGGGTTTGACCTGCGGCAAGGACTCGATGCGGCCACCTGGTCGCGCCTTGACGGTATCGATGTACTTCATGAGATCAGACTGGCCGCCACCACAGCCGGTCAGCAACGTGGATGCCAGCAGGATTCCGGCGCCGGCCTGCCGCAAGCGAAAGCTGTACAACATGGATGGAACCCTGATCATCTAGCTCTTCTTCCCCGGTTTCGCCTTGGCTGTCTTGTTGCCCTTGCTGGTCTCGCGGGTCGTTCTGGATTTCTTGCCGCGCGGACCCTGAGCGGCCACCTCGGCAGCAGCTGCTGCCTGCAGCTCATCCTCATCCAGATAGCGATAGGTTTTTGCGGTGACGTTGAGCACCAGCTCGTCGAAGCCCGGATCCTTGCCCTTGGGTGCGATCTCGATGTCGTGCAGTGTCACGATACGGGGCAGCGCCGCAATATCGCTCACGAAGCGGCCGAACTCATGGTATGAGCCGGACAGGCGGATCTTGATGGGTTTTTCGGCGTAGAAATCCTTGCGATCTTCTTCAGCTGGCTGGAAGAGTTCTTCCTGCAGCCCGGCACCACGTCCGGTCTGGGAGATGTCCACCAGCAGATTGGGAATCTCGGTCTTGCCGGGCAATTGCCGGAGCATCGTGCCGAAGGAGCGCTCGATTTCAGCCAGCTGCGCCTTGTACGCAGTGAAGTTCGCGGCCTTGCGCTGCTTGGCCTCGAAGGTGCTGCGGAGCTCCCGCTCCTCGGCCTGCGCCCTTTCGAGCTTGGGCATCTGGTTTTTCCAGACGAAGGTCCAGAACCCGCCAGCGCCGGCAATCATGAACAGCAATGCAATGAAAAATGCCTGGATCGGGAACGGCCAGCGACCGATATCGTTGATATCCAGGTTACGTAGATCATCAAGGAAGTTCACTTTGCAACCTCCTCATCATCCGTCACCGATACCTGATTCGCATAAACCACGAACTGCGACGAGCGGCCGGCAAACTCGCCGGTTTCCTGCGGCACACCCTTCTTGCTCTTTGCGCCAGCCTCCCGCACCTCGACGATTTCAAGATCGGGCTGCGTAAACCACTCTGACTTGTCGAGATTGCGCATGAAAGCCGACACGCGGGTGTTGGATTCGGCATCACCGCGGATTTCAACCCGCTTGCCGGACTGCTTGACTGCGGTCAGCCGCACACCATCGGGCAGCGTCCTCACCAGTTCCTCGAACACATGCACGATTTCCGGCCGGCTGCGCTGGAGCTGCTCGATGATCTCCATGCGTGCCATGAGGCGTTCTTTCTTGGCTTCGAGATCGAGAATCTCGGCGATCCGCTCATCGAGCAGTGCGATTTCGTCTTCCAGCAACTTGTTGCGGGCCTTCTGGCTGCTGATCACGCCGTTCATGACGAAATTCGAGGCGAGGATCACGAGGCCTGCGGCACCGACCGCCGCACCCAGACCGATGAAGAACTGGTTGCGCCGCCTGGTGCGCAGCTCATCCCGCCAGGGCAGTAGATTTATGCGTGGCATATCAGTCGAAACTCCGGAGCGCGAGCCCACATGCGGTCAGCAATGCAGTGGAGTCCTTGCGGATGCCCTGTGATTTGGCCCGGCTGGAGATCTTCATCTGGCCGAGTGGATCACCGATCTCGGTAGGTATGCCGACCTTGCTTGAAATGACGTCGGCGACACCCGGTATGTTTGCGCAACCACCGCAGACCAGGATCTGGTCCGGCTGCTCGCGGCCGCCGCCGGAAGCGAGAAAGAACTGCAGGGAGCGACTGACCTGCTGGGTCATGTCGTCCATGAAGGGATCGAGTACTTCCGGCTGGTAATTGCCGGGCAGTCCACCCTCCTTCTTGGCGCGCCCCGCATCTTCGAGGCTCAACCCGTAGGTACGCATGATTTCCTCGGTGAGCTGCTGCCCGCCAAAGGAGAAGTCACGGGTGTATACCACCCGCATGTCCTGCAGAACGCTGAACGTGGTGTTGCTGGCCCCGAAGTCGACAATCGCGATCTGGTGCTGCATGCCACCGTCCGGCATCTGGTGCACGAGCAGGTGACAGGCGTTTTCGAGTGCAAAAGGCTCGACGTCGACCACACGTGCGGTGAGACCTGCCGCGTCAACGGCGGCCTTGCGCTGATCGACATTCTCGGTACGGGTTGCGACCAGCAAAATGTCGAGCATCTCCGGATCGGTTGGCGACGGTCCCAATACCTGGAAATCGAAACTGACCTCTTCCATCGGGAAGGGGATGTACTGATCGGCCTGGATCTCGACCTGGCCTTCGAGCTCCCGTGCAGTAAAGCGACGGGGCATCTGGATGATCTTGGTGATGGCTGCGTCACCGCCGATCGCGATGGCCACGTCTTTCGAACTGGTACCGGCGCGCTTTACCGCGCGACGAATCGCCTCGCCCACTGCCGGCGCATCGACGATCGTCTTCTCGTTGATCGAGTTGGGCGGCGTCGGCTCCGCGGCATAGCTTTCCGCACGGTAGCTCTTGCCGCTCTGGGACAACTCAACGAGCTTGATCGATGAGGTTGTTATGTCAAGGCCAATCAGGGACCTGGAACGTGAACCGAAAAGCACAGCTTTTCCCTTCTAAACCCGGAAGTTGCGCGAATAACGTCTTCGGCACGTCACGAATCGCATTTAACCATATATCACCGCGGATAGAAACGCGATGTGACGCTCGTCACCAGACCGGAATTTCCGCCGCCATCCAGCCCGACAGGGAAAGACAGACAGCAGGCCCGGAGGCTAAGGTCAGCGGGAGTAGAACGAGAGGGGGAGCAGTGCGCCAAAGTTGCGGGTGTGCGATCTCAATCACCACCCGGAACGGCAAGCACAGACGATTCGCACGCAGAGGGTACAGATGGCAGGTACATCCGAATGCCTGCAATCTGGCGGCCCCGCTGTCGTAGGATTCTGCACTTGCGGCTGCGCCCCAATCCAGCGCGTCTCCCCAATCAGTCCCGTAGACCGGTAGCTTTGCGTCCCCACCTTTCAGTAGGTTTGCCCAAAAACCGCGGCCAATATGCATAATCGTCACCGACCGCGCAAGGTACCTTTCCCGCTTCTTCAATGAAATTTCTGATTCGAGTCCTGATGGCACTGCTCGGCATCGCGCTTACCGGTGCCATCGCCGGTGGCGTAACCGCTGGTACTGCCTGGTATTTTCTTTCTCCGGGGCTGCCCTCCGTCGAGCACATGCAGGATGTTCCACTGCAGGTTCCACTGCGCATCTATTCCCGTGACGCACGTCTCATTGCGCAGCTCGGCGAGTACCGGCGTATCCCGGTCCAGTACAGCGACATACCGGCCGTGGTGGTCCAGGCCGTACTCGCAGCCGAAGACGACCGCTTCTTCGAGCACCCCGGCTTCGACTACGAAGGGTTGATGCGTGCGGGCAGCCATCTGGTGCTGACCGGCAGCCGCACACAGGGCGGCAGCACGATCACACAGCAGCTCGCAAGAGCCTATTTTTTAAGCCCCGAACGCACCTTCGTGCGCAAGGCGAAGGAACTGCTGCTGGCA
>JAUPLK010000068.1 GCA_030836925.1 Pseudomonadota bacterium | reverse complement strand
GTGTGCCACGAGAATGCGGTGCAGTTCATAACCGTGCCGTGCGCCGGCATGCAACACACCGAGCACCATCAGCATGCGGGTTGCCTGGGCGAAGGAAGTTGCCGTGACGCTTGTGGAGGCTGGATGACTCATAGTCAGGATGGACTATAGGGTCGCCACAGCCGATAGTCCAGCCTGACTTTCCGACGGGATCACGCCGCTGGCTGATGCGCGCCGACCTGACTACCATGCGCCATCCATCCCCGAGGACCAGCCATGCTGCGAAAAATCCTGATCGGTACGATGCTGCTGCTGGTGCTTGCCACCGGCGGTTTCTTTGCCTGGTTCGGCCTGGTACTGCCGACCGACATGCCCATACCGAAGGCACAGGCAGTGGCCACACCCGAAGCCCTGGCGCGCGGCGAATACCTGGCCCGGCATGTGACGGTGTGCATGGACTGCCACTCGACCCGTGACTGGAACCGTTTCTCCGGCCCGATCGTGCCCGGCACCCTCGGCAAGGGTGGTGAACGCTTCGACGAAAAAATCGGCCTGCCCGGCGTGATCATCAGCAAGAACATCACGCCGGCGGCACTGGGCAACTGGTCAGATGGCGAAATCCTCCGCGCCATGGCCGGCGGCATCAGCAAGGACGGGCACGCGCTGTTCCCGCTCATGCCCTACGACGCCTATCGCTTCATGGACGAGTCGGACGCACTGGCGATCATCGCTTATGTGCGCAGCATTCCCGCCGTCGACAACCAGGTACCGCGCCATCAACTGGACTTCCCGCTCAACCTGATCGTCAACGCGATTCCCAAGCCGCCGGCTTTCAAACAGATCGACCGCAGCAACACGGTGGAATACGGCCGCTACCTGGCCACGCTCGGCGGCTGCACCTGGTGTCACACGCCGGTCAATGCGCAGTCGCGCTCGATCCCGGAGATGGCGCTGGCTGGCGGTCAGGCCTTCCCGATGCAGGGCGGCACGGTCCGCTCCGCGAACATCTCCCCGGATCCGGACACCGGCATCGGTCGCTGGAGCCGGGCCGACTTCATCGCCCGTTTTCGCGCGTACCAGGGACCGGAGGCCGAGAAGCTGCCGCTCGGCGCGGACGGTTTCAATACCCAGATGTCGTGGACCCAGTTTGCCGGCATGACGGACGAAGACCTCGGCGCAATCTACGCATTCCTCATGCAGTCGAAGCCGATCAGCAACCGGATCACGGTCTGGGAATTGGCCGCGGCGGCTGACAATACGCGATAATGGCAGCCGATCCCGTGCCAGCAACCATCAAGAGAGCGACCACATGCAATTGAGCACCCAGGACATCGAACGGTTCCGGCAGCGCGGTTATTGCGTGCAGCCCGGCTTCTATGACCAGGCATCGATAAAGAAGATTTCCGACTGGCTCGATGCGCTGCGGACCACGCCGCCGCCCGAAGGTGCCGAAGCCTGCTATTACGAGCAGAGCCCGGTGACCGGCGAAGAACTGCTGGTGCGTGTCGAGCACATACTCGGCGCGCACAACCCCGAGATCACCCGCCTGATGCTCACGCCGAAGCTGCTGGGCGCCATCACCGACCTGCTCGGCGAGGAACCGGTGCTGTTCAAGGAAAAGGTCAACTTCAAGCTGCCTGGCACCCGGCCAGACAAGCTCCACCAGGACCAGTCCGCCGGCTGGAACGCCTATACCGATTTCTTCGTCACCATGGCCGTCGTGATCGACGCCAACCGCCGCGACAATGCCGCACTGAGCTTTCTGTCCACCGGCAACTACCAGAAAGCGCTGATGGCCCCCGAGTGGCAGCCGCTCACCGACGCCGACCCGCCCTGGGAACCGGCCAGCGACTATGAATTGCTGGAGGCCAGCCCGGGTGACGTGGTGTTTTTTGATTCATATGTGCCGCACGGCTCGCCGGCCAACACCAGCAATGCACCCCGCCGCAACATCTACCTGACTTTCAACCGGAAGTCGGCCGGCGATCTGCGCATGCGCTACTACCACGACAAGTGGCAGAGCTATCCGCCGAACCGGCCCGGACAGGGCCGCAGCGCAGGCAGCTACCGCGTCTGAAGCCTCTGGTGCCTACGCCTTGGCCGCCTACTCCGGCGGCAGCAGGATCTGGTGGTCGGTGCTGAACTGGTAGTCGCGGAAGATGTGTTCGGCATCCAGCAGCTGGTAGCTGCCGTCGGCCAGCCGGCGCGTGGTGTCCTTGAGCCGGTAGGTGTAGTGGCCGCAGGTCCAGCAATCGAAATTGCGCATGTGCGTGCACAGGCAGGTCTTGTCCATGACCTTGAACTTTTCATCGTTTGGATGCAGGTCCAGCTCGCGGTTGTAGGCATCGACGTAGGCGCAGTTGCCTGCACCGTCAAGCAGGTAACCGTAGGCCTCGCAGTTCGGACGGATGTCGGAACCGATGGCCGGACTGTTCTTCAGCATGCGCATCGGATAGCCGGTGGGCGAAATCAGGTTGACCTCGATATCGCTCTCATTGGCGCGGAAATACTCCTGCTGCACGTTTTCCGGCAGGCCGCATTCGCGGGCGACGGTAAAGCGCGTGGCCACCTGCACGGCCGCCGAGCCGCTTTCGAGAAACTCCACGGCATCGCTGCCGGTAAACACACCGCCAGCCGCGATCACCGGAATATCCAGGCTCTCCTGCTTGAGGTACTCGATGACCTCGGTAACGATGGTCTTGAGGTCGTATTGCGCCCAGTCCAGGCCAAACCCCAGATGGCCACCGGCCAGCGGCCCTTCGACGATGACGAAATCGGGCAGGCGGTTGAGGCGTGCGCTCTTGCGCAGGAACAGGATCAGTGCGCGCAGCGACGACACGATGATGCCGAGCTTGACGTCGCGGAAACGCGGATGGTCTTCGATCAGCGCCATCGAACCCAGGTGCAGGCCGGCACTCAGGGTCACGCCATCGATGCCGGCATCCAGCGCCGCCGTCAACCGCACGCGCAGCGTGTCGCGCGGGTTGCCCATGGTGAGTTTTTCCATGGTGTTGATGAACACCATGCCCTCGCCGCGCTTGGCCTCCATGGTGCGGCCCACATGCAGCCGGGTCGCCTCGGCCAGCCGCTCCAGATCGAACTTGACCGGTGACTTGTCGCGGCTGGCGACGTTGTATTTGTATTTCTTCTGCTTTTCCTTGACGAAACCGGTCTTGAAGCGCCGGTCGGACACCGTCGGCACCATGGCATCGGAGATATGCCCGATGCCGCCCAGCCGGGCGGCGACCAGTGAAAGCTCGGCGGTGGAGATATCCACACCCATGCCGCCGGTGATGATCGGCACGAACTCCTGTTTGCCGAATCTCAGCCGGAAATCGTCAACTCGTTTCATCGCTTGCTGCGGGTTCCGCGGGGAAGCCACGGACTCTCGTCATGTGACAGGGGCGCAAGTATAGACCGTAGGCCTTGCGGCGCGGGAAAAGGATAATGGACCCGGTGATATTTCCTTGTCAGGATCCGCCCCATGAACCAGCTCGGCAGCGAGACCAGCCCCTATCTGCTGCAGCATGCAGACAATCCGGTCGACTGGCACCCGTGGAATGCCGCAACGCTGGACCTGGCCCGCCGGGAAAACCGGCCCATCCTGCTCTCGATCGGCTATTCCGCCTGCCACTGGTGCCATGTGATGGCCCACGAGTCCTTCGAAGATCCGGCCACCGCCGCGGTAATGAACCGGCTGTTCGTCAACATCAAGGTCGACCGCGAGGAGCGCCCGGACCTCGACCGCATCTACCAGACCGCCCATCACCTGATCACGCAGCGTGCCGGCGGCTGGCCGCTGACCATGTTCCTGACCCCCGACCGGCAGCTGCCCTTCTTTGCCGGCACCTATTTCCCGGGCAGCGCACGCCACGGATTGCCGGCCTTCAGCACCGTCCTGGAACGCGTGGCCGCGTATTTCCACGCCAACACCGACGCGACCCGCGATCACGGCGAGCAGATCCGGGCCGCCCTGGCACAGCTTGAGCCGGCGCAGGCAGTTGCTGCCGACAGCCTGGACGCGGCACCGCTGGCCGACTTCCGGAAGCTCATCGCCCGGCAGTTCGATCGCGAATGCGGCGGCTTCGGCGGGGCGCCGAAATTTCCGCATCCGGCCACGATCCAGCGCCTGCTGCAGCACTGGCGCAGTACCGCCCATGCCGACAAGCCCGACACCGAGGCCCTGTTCATGGCTGCGCTGACCCTCAACCGCATGGCTGAAGGCGGCATCTACGATCACCTCGGCGGCGGCTTCTGCCGCTACTCGGTGGACCGCCATTGGGCGATTCCGCACTTCGAGAAGATGCTCTACGACAACGGCCCGCTGCTAGCGCTCTATGCACAGATGTTCCAGGTCAGCGGCGACGAGACCTACCGGACCGTTGCCCGCGACACGGCCGAGTGGGTGCTGCGCGACATGCGCACAGCGGAGGGCGCCTTTTGTTCGAGCCTCGATGCCGATTCCGAAGGCCAGGAAGGGAAGTTCTATGTCTGGACTCCGGCGGAGATCCGGGCGCTCGTCGATGCAGACGAATATGCGGTGCTCGAAGCGCGCTTCGGCCTCGACCAGCCGGCCAATTTCCAGGAGCCGGCCCACGACATCAGTGCCTGGCACCTGTGCGGCCACCAGAGCATGGAACAGGTTGCCGCAGCGACCGACCAGCCCGTTTCTGCCGTACGCCGGCTGCTGTTGACCGGCCGGGCAAAGCTGCACAGGGCGCGCAGCCGGCGGGTCGCGCCCGGCCGTGATGACAAGATCCTCACCAGCTGGAATGCACTGATGATCCGCGGGCTGGCAATCACGGCACGGGTACTCAACAGCAGCGCCATGGCCGATGCGGCGACCGGGAGTCTCGACTTCATCCGCACGCAACTCACCGTCAACGGCCGGCTGCTCGCCACCAGCCGCAACGGGCAGTCACGCCTGAATGCCTACCTGGACGACCACGCTTATTTGCTGGATGCGGTACTCGAACTGCTGCAGACGCGCTTCAGCACCGCGCACCTCGACTACGCCATCTGGCTGGCCGACTGCCTGCTCGCGCATTTCGAGGACCGCGACAACGGCGGCTTCTGGTTCACCTCGCATGATCACGAGCCCTTGCTGCACCGGCCAAAGCCGATGGCCGACGATGCCATGCCCTCCGGCAACGGCATCGCCGCATTCGCCCTGGCACGCCTCGGCTGGCTGCTCGGCGAGCTGCGTTACCTCGATGCAGCGGAGCGTGCGCTGCGCGCCGGCTGGCAAGGCATGCAGGAATTTCCGCACGGGCACTGCAGCCTGCTTGAGGCACTCGATGAATATCTGCAGCCGCCCGAGCTCATCATCATCCGCGGAGCAGATGAGGAAGCCACGCAATGGGCCGGCACCGTTGCCGCTGCCTACAATCCGCACCGCATGATTTTCACCATCCCGAACGATGCGGCCGGTTTGCCGGAAGCCCTGTCTGCAAAGGCAGGCAACGGCCGTACAACCGCGTATGTGTGCCGCGGGATGAGTTGTGGCCCAATGATCACCGATCTGAAAGCACTGCTGGGTTGACCACGACGGCCCCATGAAACGCATACACACGCGCAGCCGCTGGCGGTTGTGGGCGGCGCTCGCGCTGTTTGTCGCCATCAATCTTGTCTACTGGCAGGACCCCTGGTTCTGGCGCAACTACACGCAGTTCTTCCTGAGCGGCAGCACAACCGACGTGGAGCTGCTGGCGCCAGACGAGGAAATTCGCGGCGATGGCTCCTTCGTGCTGCCGGTTGCACGACCGGAGGCGCACAGCATTTCCGCCGCAGCCCTTGCCGACATGGAGCGTTTTGCCGCCGAATTCGGCAGTCATGCGCTCATCGTCGTGCATCGCGGCGTGATCCAGGACGAGTGGTATGCACCGCACTGGCAACGCGACCAGCTGACCCAGTCGCAGTCGATGCACAAATCGCTGCTGGGACTGTTCATCGGCATCGCCATCGAAGAACAACGCATCGCTTCCATCGATGATCCGGTCGGCAGGTACCTGACTGAATGGCGCGATGACCCGCGCGGCGCAATCACGCTGCGGCAATTGCTGCAGATGAGCTCGGGACTGGCGCAATACCGTTTCACGCTGAACCCCTTCACCGATGACAACCGCTGGCTGAATTCCGGTCACTCGGGCGAGGTGCTGCTGCGCACGCCACTGGCCGGCTGGGCGCCCGGCAGCCGTTACGACTACAACAACACCAACTCCGAATTGCTCGGCATGGTGCTGGAGCGGGCATACGGCCAGCGCTATTCCGAACTGTTGCGCGACAAGCTCTGGCTGCCGATGGGCGGTGAACGCGCGCGGGTACACACCGATCGGCCGAATGGGCGCGCCTACACCTCCTGCTGCCTGGCTGCACCGGCCATGGACTGGGTGCGCATCGGCATGCTGTTGCTCGGCAAGGGCGAGGTGAACGGCCGGCGCATCGTCTCTGCCGACTGGATCGAGCAGATGATCGCGCCCTCACCGGCCGCCGCGCACTACGGTCTGCAGATCTGGCTGGGCTCCGGTGATCCGGCCGTGCCGCAGGAACACGCCGGATCATCCGGCGCGCTGGTCAGCGGCCCCTTCCTGGCCCGCGACACCTTCATGACCTGGGGGCGCGGACAGCAGCATGTGTTCGTGGTGCCGTCGCGCGAACTCGTCATTGTCCGACTCGGGCCGGCACTCGGGCGTGCGCCCATCAAGCCCGGCTTTGATCTCGTCTATCTCGTCAACACCGCCATCCAGGGCATGCAGCCCGACTCGGGAACTTCGCCATGACGTCTTCCGTTGTTCATCAGCGCACGTTTTACGGGCTGCGTCCGGCAAATCCCGGTAACGTTATGCTCCTGCTGCTTGTCGCTGCGAGCCTCGCATCCGCCGAACCGATCCCGGAAATCGTCGTCACCGCCCGCAAGCGCAGCGAATCGCTGATATCGGTGCCGATCGCCGCCACGGTGTTCTCGACCGGCCAGCTTGAGTCACCATCCATTGTGAGCCTTGCGGACATCGCGCGCTTCACGCCAGGCCTGGCGATGAATTCACCCGTCGGGCGGCAGGCCGTCTCCTACAAGCCGGTATTCCGCGGCGTGACCACCGTGCGCAACGGTGTCGCCAACGCCAGCGCCGGCGCCACCTTCGTCGATGGCGTGTACGTCAGCGGCGGATTGCTGGCCGCCGAGATGGACAATCTCGAGCGCGTGGAGATCCTGCGCGGCCCGCAGTCGGCACAGTTTGGCCGCAATACCTATGCCGGCGCGATCAACTACGTGACCCGTGCACCGCTGGCGGCACCGGCGGGAGAGATCAAGGTGACCGGTGCCGCACACAACACCCGCGAGGCATCGGGCTGGTGGAGCGGACCACTTCGCGACGACCGTGCCCTGCTCTGGATCGGTGCCGGACACCGCGAACACGATGGCGAATGGACCAACCTCCGCGACGGCTCGGAGATCGGCGGCGAAAAATCCGACGAACTCAGCGCCAGGCTGCTGCTGCAACCGACCGAGGCGCTGGATGCCACGCTGCGGCTGGCCTGGCAACGCACCGACGACGACCATTTCCCCATGTACCTGCAGCCGCGCACGCTGAACAACTGCTGTTTCCGCACCGCCGATGCACCGCGTGCCCGCGAGTACTACATCGGCAAGGCGCAACCTGAAAACAGCGTGAATCTCTACACCGACCTGCTGGAACAGAATGGCGGCGCCGGCAACCAGCTCGATCGCAGCTCCGGCAGCCTGGCCCTCAACTGGCGCCTCGAT
>JAUPLK010000295.1 GCA_030836925.1 Pseudomonadota bacterium | reverse complement strand
GTTGGGCGCCAGGACCATGCCGATCGACCAGCCCAGGGCTGCAAAATTGAACAGCAGGTTGAAGCCATCGGCCACCCACGGCAGCCAGCCGGCGAGGAAGTGGTAGCGCTGGCCCGTGGTCAGTGAGCGGTCTTGCCAGCGGAACAGCACGCTGGCGTGCCGGCGCAGGATCTGCATGGCGCCATAGGCCCAGCGGAAACGCTGCTTGCGGAAATCGTTGAAGGTATCCGGCATCAGGCCGCGGCCATAGGTGCGCGGGCTGTAGCTGGCAGTCCAGCCCTGCTCGAACAGGCGCAGACCGAGTTCGGCGTCTTCCGTGATGCACCACTCGCTCCAGCCGCCGACGGATTCGAGCGCAGTGCGCCGGACCAGTGTCATCGTGCCGTGCTGGATGATGGCGTTGCGCTCGTTGCGCGTGACCATGCCGATGTGGAAGAAGCCCGCGTACTCCGCGTAGCAGCTGGCCTTGAAGGCGTTTTCGGCAGTATCGCGATAATCCTGTGGCGCCTGCGCGATGGCCAGTTTTGGATCGGCGAAGGCCGGCAGCATGTCGCGCAGCCAGTCCGGACTCACGACATAGTCACTGTCGATGACCGCGATGATCTGTGCAGCCGGGTCGGTGTTTTTGAGTGCGAAGTTGAGTGCGCCAGCCTTGAAGCCGGCCAGCGGTGCGACATGGAAAAACCGGAAGCGCGCGCCCAGCGTTGCGCAATGGGCCTCTACCGGTCGCCATACCGCTTCGTCGCAGGTGTTGTTGTCGATCACCAGGACTTCGAAATCCGCCCAGTCGAGCTGTGCCAGCGCATCGAGAGTCTCGATGACCATCGCCGGTGGTTCGTTGTAGCAGGGCACGTGTACCGAGACTTTCGGTTGAGCCGCCGCCGCATCGCTGTCGTCAGCAGGAGCCCCCGGCAACTGGCGCCGCGCAGTGGCCCACTGTGCCTCGGCCCACTCATGCGCTTCGGCCAGCAGCACCGCGAGTACACCGATGGTACCGATGAGCATCAGCACACCGACGACCACCGTGGTGACCGTCATGTATTGCTGCGAGTATTCGTAGAGCACCCAGACCACGGTCGTGGTCGTGGCGTAGGCAACCACCGCCAGAAAGCTGCGCCCGGACGTGGCCAGCCTGCGCCCGTCCAGTGAAAACACCGTGAACAGCAGCAGCGCCAGTGCAACCGCGATGGCGGCCAGCGTGCGCCATTCGGGTATGCGCACGATGGGCGCCTTGAAGGGAAACTTGGCTTCGCGATCGACGTTCCAGACGCCCCAGTAGGCACCGACCGATCCTTCGCTCTGCGCCTTCCACGGCTGGTCGAAGGCTTCCATCAGGTAGTAGACGTAGCCCTGTTCCCTGGCGCGGGCCAGAAAGCGGCGCAGGAACATCGCCTCGTTGGACTCGGAGGCGACCGCTGCCTCGCGCGTGCGGCCGTTGCTGGGCCAGCCGACCTCGGCGAGAACGATTTTCTTGCCGGGAAAAGCCTGTTCGAGTTCCGCTACCTTGCTGTCGATGTAGCCGATCGAGGCGTCCGCCGGTATGCCTTCCCAGTACGGCAGCATGTGTACGGCCAGATAGTCGACGTGCTCGGCAAGTTCCGGATGGCGCAGCCAGACATGCCACGGCTCGGCGGTGCTGACCGGTTGCTTGACGGCTGCGCGTACCTTGTCGAGATAGGCGGTGAGATCCGCAAGCGGGATGTCACCGCGCAGGATGACCTCGTTGCCGACGATCAGGCGGATGACATTGTCGTGCCGGCGTGCCAACCGGATCGCACGCTCGATCTCGGTGGCGTTGTGTGCAAAGCGCGCGTCGATCCAGGCGCCCAGCGCGACCTTGATCTGGTGTTTCTGGGCGAGTTTCGGCACTTCGCCGATGGTGCTGTCAGTCGTGTAGGTACGGATCGAGCGGGTGCGGTCTTTGAGCAGCACCAGATCGCCGTCGATCTGTTCGATGCTGGGGAAGTCCCCGGCCACCGCATCCTGGCCGCTGTGATAGGGCGAAAAGGCGAAGCCCTGGATACGCTCTGGCCACTGCGGTTCGGCGACCGGCTGGTTGGCCAATGCCCACAAGGTCACGGTCACGGCACCAAAGACCGCAGCAATCAGCAGGGCTGGAGTTCGCATGTTTGTTGTTTGATCTGTTGTCGCGGCGAGAGCCGCGGGGGTTGCCCGGGGTGGATTCTACTCTCCGGACGGGCATCCCGGTACTGGCAGGATGCAGGACTTCCCGTCCCGGGGCACAATCGATTCCCCCACGCTTTCTCAAGGTGGCTTCGCATGCATGTGGTGATAACCGGCAGTACCAGGGGTATCGGCCTCGGTCTGGCCCGCGAATTCCTCAAATCGGGCCACGAGGTGATGATTTCCAGTCGCGGCTCTGCGGCGGTGGAAAAGGCATTGGCCTTGCTGCGGGCGGAATTTCCCGGGCGGAAAATCGTCGGCAAGGTTTGCGAGGTTGCGGATTACGCCCAGGTGCAGGGGCTCTGGGACGCGGCGGTCGCGGGACTCGGCAGCGTGGATATCTGGGTCAACAATGCCGGTGCCGACGGCATCAAGGCGCCATTCTTCATGCTGCCACCGGACAACTACGTCAAGACCATCAATACCAACGTCCTCGGCCTGATGCACTGCAATCGCGTGGCGATCCCGGCCATGTACAAACAGGGCAGTGGCATGATCTGGAACATGGAGGGTTTTGGCAGCAACGGTTCCGTGCGCCCGACGCTCTCGGTGTACGGCACATCCAAGTATGCGGTTGCCTATTTCACCAAGGCGCTGGCGAAGGAACTCGGCAAGTCACCGGTCAGTGTCGGCTATCTGAGTCCCGGCATCGTCGTGACCGATCTGCTCGTGCCGCCCCCCGAACAGCGGAACCAGAACTGGGAGCGGTCCAAGAAAATCCTCAATATCCTTGCGGATACGGTCGAGACGGTGACGCCGTTTCTGGTGGCCGGGATGCTCGCCAATCACGGCAAGAACGGTGCGGCAGTGCGCTGGCTGACCAATGGCAAGGTGCGC
>JAUPLK010000294.1 GCA_030836925.1 Pseudomonadota bacterium | reverse complement strand
GCCGAACTGGATGCCTACAACCCGCTGATTCCCGATGGCAGCAACTGGAAGGCCACCCTGTCCATCGAATATACGGATGTCGATGAGCGCCGGGTCGCGCTGGAGCAGTTGCTCGGCATCGAGGACCGGATCTGGGTGCAGGTGGCTGACGGGCCGGTGATTTTCGGCATCGCCGACGAAGACCTGGAGCGCAGCACGGCGAGCAAGACCTCGGCGGTGCATTTCCTGCGTTTCGAGCTCCCGGTGGAATCGGTGGCGGCACTGCGCGCCGGTGCGGCGCTGGCGGTGGGTGTGGATCACCCGCGACTTGAATTCCGCATCGACGATGTTCCCCAGACCCTGCACGAGTCGCTGCTCGCCGACCTGCACTGAAGCGTTTCGCTTCGCTCCGTGTTGATAAATCCCCCGGGTGGACTAAGATTCCGCCCGTTGTTGTGCGCGTCCCTGGATATTTAAGGATTCCGCTGTGATCGATTCCCCAGCGGCCCCGATGCATTGGCAGTCTGCTGCCTGCAGGCCGGGTCGCCCATGAGTGCCCGTTACGAAGCTGCCGACATCGAGGTCCTGAGCGGTCTCGACCCGGTGCGTCGCCGTCCCGGCATGTACACCGACACCAGCCGGCCGAATCATCTCGCCCACGAGGTCATCGACAACAGCGTCGACGAGGCCATCGCCGGCCACTGCAAGCGCATCGACGTCACCCTGTTTGCCGACGGTTCGCTGCAGGTCGCCGATGACGGCCGCGGCATGCCCGTGGACAAGCACCCGATCGAGAAGATTCCCGGCGTCGAACTGATCCTCACCCGCCTGCATGCGGGCGGAAAATTTTCCGGCAACAACTACCAGTATTCCGGTGGCCTGCACGGTGTCGGCGTGTCGGTGGTCAACGCACTGTCGAAAAACCTTGAAGTCTGGATCCGCCGCGACGGCTGCGAGTACAACATGAGCTTCCGTGGTGGCGAACGGGCCAGCAAGCTCGAGAAGGTCGGCACCGTCGGCAAGGCCAATACCGGCACGACGCTGCGTTTCTGGCCGGATCCGAAGTTCTTCGACACTGACAAATTTGCGATCAACGAGCTGCGGCACGCGCTGCGGGCCAAGGCGGTGCTGTGTCCCGGCCTGCATATCCGCTTCGAGGTCGAGAAGCCGGAGCAGAAACACGAATGGCACTACGCCGACGGTCTTGAACAGTACCTGGTCGAGAGCCTGCCCGGTACGGCCCTGCTGCCTGCCGAGCCATTCAGCGCGGTGCTCAAGGGGCAGCGCGAGGAGGCCGAGTGGGCGATTGCCTGGGCCGATCCGGATGGTCCCGCGATCAACGAGTCCTACGTCAACCTGATTCCGACCGCCCAGGGTGGCACGCACGTCAACGGTTTCCGCACCGGGCTCACCGATGCGCTGCGGGACTACTGCGAGTTCCGCAACCTGCTGCCGCGTGGCGTGAAGCTGGCGCCCGATGATGTCTGGGACGGCCTGCAATTCGTGCTCTCGGTGAAGCTGCAGGATCCGCAGTTTTCCGGGCAGACCAAGGAACGGCTCAGTTCGCGGGAATGTGCCGCCTTTGTCAGCGGTGCGGTCAAGGACTCTTTCTCGCTGTGGTTGAGCCAGAACACCGATGCCGGCGACCAGATCGCCGAGCGCGCCATCCTCGCGGCCCAGCAGCGCGCCCGGGTGGCGCGCATCGTGGTGCGCAAGCGGATCACCAGCGGGCCCGTGTTGCCCGGCAAACTTACCGACTGCACCAGCACCGATCCAGAGCGCTGCGAGATCTTCCTGGTGGAGGGCGATTCCGCCGGCGGTTCGGCCAAGCAGGCCCGCGACCGGGAATACCAGGCCGTGCTGCCGCTGCGGGGCAAGATCCTGAACACCTGGGAAGTCGATCAGAACGAGCTGCTGGCCTCGCAGGAAGTCAGCAACATCAGCCTGGCAATCGGCGCCGAGCCGGGCAGCAGTGATCTCGCCGGACTGCGCTATCACAAGGTATGCATCCTGGCCGATGCCGATTCGGATGGCCAGCACATCGCGACGCTGATCTGTGCACTGTTCGTCAGGCATTTTCCACAGCTGATCCGCGCCGGGCATGTCCATGTGGCCATGCCGCCCCTGTTTCGCATCGATGTGGGCAAGGACGTGTACTACGCGCTGGACGAGGCCGAGCGGCAGGGGATTCTCGACCGTCTGCAGGCCGAAGGCGTGCGGGCGAAACCCAATGTCATGCGCTTCAAGGGTCTCGGTGAAATGAGTCCGCTGCAGTTGCGCGAGACCACCATGCTGCCCGACTCGCGGCGCCTGGTGCAGCTGACGATGTCGCCACAGGATGACACCGAGCAGCTGCTCGACATGCTGCTGGCCAAGAAGCGCTCGGCTGACCGGCGCGCCTGGCTCGAGAGCAAGGGCAATCTGGCCGAAATCTGACAGGACATGAATTTCCAATGACGGCATCCGACAACATGCAGACGCGTCTCGAGTTCGACCCGGTCGAGAAGCTGGCGCTGCGTACCTTCACCGAGAAGGCGTATCTCGATTATTCGATGTACGTGATCCTCGACCGCGCCCTGCCGTACATCGGTGACGGCCTCAAGCCGGTGCAGCGGCGCATCATCTATGCGATGAGCGAACTCGGTCTGCGCGCGACCAGCAAGCACAAGAAATCCGCCCGCACGGTCGGCGATGTGCTGGGCAAGTTTCATCCGCACGGCGACTCGGCCTGCTACGAAGCCATGGTGCACATGGCGCAGGACTTCGCCTACCGCTACCCGATCATCGACGGGCAGGGCAACTGGGGCTCGACCGACGACCCGAAGTCCTTCGCAGCCATGCGCTACACCGAGGCGCGTCTGACCGCCTATGCGGCGACACTCCTGGACGAACTCGACCACGGTACCGTCGAGTGGGTGCCGAACTTCGACGGCACGCTGCAGGAGCCGGTATTGCTGCCGGCGCAGTTGCCCAACCTGCTGCTGAATGGCGCCAGTGGCATCGCCGTCGGCATGTCCACCGATATCCCGCCGCACAACCTGCG
>JAUPLK010000293.1 GCA_030836925.1 Pseudomonadota bacterium | reverse complement strand
CGCCAGACCGGTGATGACGCCTGCCGAGATCCAGGCGGCGAGCGCTTTGCCGGCGTCCATGCTGTCACCGCCATCCGCCAATGCCTGCCCGACCGCCAACTCCAGGGTTTCACCGCGCAACAGGGCGTCGAGAAAGCGGAACTCCGCAGGCTCCAGGCGCTGCAGTTCAACGCCTTCGCCGGTGCGCCGGATCAGCAGTTGTTCATGCCCGGCAGATGGCTCCAGTGCGGCCCGGCTGACTGTTCCGTGCTGCTGGTGGTCCTGCCACAGCCTGAACAGCGGCAGCCTCGCACGCTGCAGCCGTATCGCTGGATGAAATCCGAAACGCAGCGTCACGTGTTGTGCTTCCGGTACCGCAGCCAGCAGTGCGAAATCAAAACGCTCCGCCGGATCGGCAGCGACCAGTACCTCCTGGATCAACCATTCGAATTTTGCGACCTCGGCCAGTGCGGCGTCTGGTGTATCTGCCAGGTGTGTGGCAAGAAAGCCGGGCAGGCCGGCGCCACAGTAAAACTGGTTGCCCGATCGTGGTGGCGAGTGGCGCTGGAATGCCCAGGCCATCGCGCGGAATTCATCGTGGCCCATCAGGCCATGCAGCAGCGGAAAGGCAGCCTCGAGTGCGGCGGCAAAATTTTCGCGGGCGTTGGTCCGGTAAACGGCGAGCCCACGATACGGCCACCGCGCGGCATGTGCTGGATCGCGGCCCAGTACGGCGGCAAGAAAATCCGCCTGGGTCTCACGCAACGCGCGCATGGCGTACTCCGGCAAGGGCATCGGCACGCCGGGCCTCGGCAATGAGCCGGTCCAGCGTCGGCAACTGCGAATCCCACTCGATCAGGGTGGGCAGCAGGCCGGTCCGGGCAATCGTGCGCGCATAGAGATCCCAGACCTGATCCGTGACCGGCGCATCGTGCGTGTCGATGAGCAGTTCGCCGTCTTCGTCACTGACGACGGTGTGGCCGGCGAGGTGGATCTCCTGGATCAGTGCAACCGGTATCGCGGCGATGAAGGCATCGGCGTCGAAGCCATGATTACGGGCGCTGACGTAGACGTTGTTCACGTCGAGCAGGATGCCGCAGCCGCTGTGCTGTGCCAGTTCGGTGATGAACTGCCACTCCGTCATGCTGTTTTCGGGGAAGCGCAGGTAACTGGAGACGTTCTCGATGAGTATCTGCCGTTTGAGAAAATCCTGGACCTCACTGACGTGTGCCGAGAAATGCGCCAGCGCTTCTGCAGTGTGTGGCATCGGCAGCAGGTCATTGCTGAACACGCCGTTTACCGAACTCCAGGACAGGTGTTCGGAGACCAGCGCCGGTTGCGTCCGCTCGACCAGCCGTTTCAGGCGTCGCAGGTGTTCGGCATCCAGCCGGTCAGTGGAGCCGATCGAGAGCCCGACGCCATGCAGGCTGATGCCGTAGTCACGCCGTACGGCGTCCAGTACCTCGAGCTGCCGGCCGCCCGCGGCAAAGAAATTCTCGCTGTGCACTTCCACCCAGGGAATCTGCGGGCGCTGCTCGAGGAATTCCCGATGGTGCGGGGCGCGCAGTCCGATCCCGGCTTGCGCCGGGACCGGATGCGCGGCATCGGTGCGTGTTGCCGATGCCGTAACCATTACATCGAGGAGCCCGATGCGCTGGTCTTGCCGCCGGCCGCCTCGCATTCACCCTTGGGCACGTACTTCCATTCCGCCGGGTCGTTGTCGGCCTTGGCCTGCCCCTGGCAGGAATGGCCGTTGGCGGCGCAGTCGTTCTGGGCAGCCTTGGCGACGCCGTAGCACTTCTCCTTGGCGCCTTCTGCGGCATTGGCGCTGGTGGCGACGCCCAGGGCGCCAAGGGCCAGCAGGCTGCTGATGGCGGTAGAGGCGATGAGTGATCGGTTCTTCATGGTGGTTGCTCTCCGTGGTTGCTGAACAGGGGTCTTGGCCGTTGGTCGCAGAGCGGAGCAGATACCTTACACCGGATGTCCGAATATCTGCCACTTTACAGGATGACCATCCAGGGTGCAGAATTGGCCCGCAAATGACCATCTGGAGTTGCCATGAAAACTGCCAGCGTTGCCGAAACCAAATCACGCCTCTCCATGCTGTTGTCCGATATCGAGGCGGGCGAGGAGGTGGTAATCACGCGGCGCGGGCGGCCCGTGGCACGCCTCGTGGCCGAGCAACCGGCCGTTGCCTTCGACTGGGCGGAATTGCGTGCCTGGGTAGCGGGCGGACCGGTTGTCGGCATGACGGTGGCCGAGATGCGCGAGCGGGATCTGCTGTGATCTATCTCGACACCTCCGTGCTCGGGGCGATATTTTTCCGCGAGCCTGGTTCGGCCGGTCTGGTGACGTGGCTGGAGCGCAAGCGCAAGCAGGGATTGACGATCTCGGCCTGGACCTTGACTGAGATGGCCAGCGTTGGCGGCGTAAAGCAACGCATGGGCGTCATTGATGCCCAAATGCGTCAACAGGCGCTCGCCAACTTCCAGCGCTTTGCCTCGGTGCATTTCGGCCTTGTCGAAATCGATCCCGCCGATTTCAGGGCGGCGGCGGTTTTCATCGATATGCCGCTGAATCTGCGTGCTGGCGATGCGCTACATCTTGCGGTGGCCCGGCGTACCAGCGCCCGCCTTGCCAGCCTCGACCAGCGAATGGGCGAGGCAGCCGATGCCGTCGGCATCAAAACACTTGCGCCTGCATGACGCCACCGGCGGTCGAGCGACGCCGCAACCTGGCGATGCGCCGGCAGTTCTGGTGGGCGGATCTGCCGGAGGAGACGCTGCTCGACCTGCGCCTTTGCGATTTGGGGCTGACTACCGCGCATGGCCAGATCCCGGCTGCGCTGGCGCGTCTGGATGATGAACTGGCGCGGCGCGGCATCCGCTTCCGTCCGCATTGCTGGCTGTCCGAGGACTGGTTTTCGCCGGATGGCGTGCCCGGCATCGCCATTCCGTTTTATCTGGCGCACCCGCGCCTGACCCGGCTCGAGCGCCGCATGATGCATGAGGTGGAGGGCGGCAACGTGCGCTGGCTGCGCCGTATCCTC
>JAUPLK010000067.1:6931-7767 GCA_030836925.1 Pseudomonadota bacterium | reverse complement strand
CGCACTTGCGCACCTCGTGCTGGTGCCCAATCCGGAACACCATCCGGGCGGTGATTTTGTCCTGCGCGACGGGCGGATTGCCGGTGCGGATACGGCAGAGTCTGCCCGGCTGACTTTTGCCGGGATCTCCATCCTGACGCCCGACCTGTTCCGCGCCGCCCAGCCGGGACGCTTTCCGTTGGCGCCCCTGCTGCGTGCCGCTGCCGGACACGGACAGGTGCGCGGCGAGTTCTACGGTGGTCGATGGACCGACGTCGGCACACCCGAGCGCTTGCGCCAGCTCGATACCGAGTTGGGGGCGCTGCCCTTCGAGCGGTAGCGCGCCTACTCCATGCGGCCGTCGCGAATGCGGATCAGGCGGTCGGCTTCCAGCGCAAAGTTGTCATCGTGGGTAACCATCACGAAGGTGGTGCCGGACTCGCGGCTGAGCGAGCGCATCAGGTCGAACACCACCCGGCCACTGCGGGTGTCCAGATTGCCGGTCGGTTCGTCGGCGAGCACCAGCGCCGGGTCGTTGGCCAGCGAGCGCACCACCGCCACGCGCTGTTGCTGACCGCCTGACAGCTGGGCCGGGCGGCTGTCGAGCTTGTCACCCAGGCCGACTTTCTCGAGCAGCGCGCGCATGCGCGGCTCCTGTTGTTCCTGAAAGCGCCTGCCCTTCATGCGGCAGGGCATCAGCGCGTTCTCGATGACGGTGAATTCGGGCAGCAGGTAGTGGAACTGGAAGATGAAGCCGAGTCGATCGCGTCGGACGCTGGCGCGCCCCAGTTCGTCGAGACTGCCGGCATCCCGTCCGTCGACGAGGATCTCGCCCGTAGTCGGGCGGTCGAGCAGGC
>JAUPLK010000067.1:0-6921 GCA_030836925.1 Pseudomonadota bacterium | reverse complement strand
GCCCGAACCGCTGCCGCCGACGATGGCCACGAATTCGCCACGCCCGACCTGGAAGCCCATGTCGAAGAGTACCGGCGTGGCGACGTCCGCGTTGTAGTAGGTCTTGCCCACGCCGCGCAACTCGATGACCGGGGTATCAGCCATGTTCAGCTGCCACGGATGACCTGCATCGGATCCACGCTGCCGGCACGCCGCGCCGGGAAGAAGGCTGCGATGACGCCGACGGTGACGGCGACTGCCGAGGCCCCGGCCAGCAGCCAGGGATCGATGCGGATCACGAACAGCTCGGTCATGCGGCCACCCGGTCCGGGCACCTGCACGGTGGAGAGCGCCTCGAGCAGCAGGATGCCGATCGGAATGCCCACCAGGCAGCCGAGCACCGCGAGCAGAAAGCCCTCCACCACGAAGATCGTCTGGATTTCACCGGGTGTCGCGCCCATGGCCTTGAGAATGCCGATCTCGCGGTATTTTCCGGTCACCGCCATGACCAGGATGCTGGCGATGCCAAAACCCGCCGCGACGATCGTGGAGATCAGCACCATGTTGATGGTCTGGTCCTGCGCATCGAGGGTGCGAAAGACATTCGGGTTGTCGGCGATCCACGATCTGATCTTGAACGGCAGGCGCGTGGCCATGGATTCAGCGATCACTTCTGCCTGGTAGAGGTCACGGACCCGCAAGCCGAGGCTGCTGACTGCGCTGCCCAGTTCGAGCAGCGACTGCCCGTCACGCAGCGTCAGGAAGATCTGGCCATCGTCGAGCGCGCCGGAACCGGTCTCGTAGATGCCGGCGACCGTTACCGACAGCGAGCGGCCTTCCGGTCCCAGCAGCCGCAGCTTGTCGCGCATGCGGATGCCGAATTCAGCGGCCAGCGTGGCACCGAGTGCGACCTCACCGGTGGTCATCTGCAGGAATCGGCCCTCGAGCAGTTTCTCCTCGATGTTGACGATGCGGTCGTGGCGCTCGGCCATCACGCCCGACATGCGCACGGATTCGCGGCGCGCGCCGCGAAACATGAAAACGTTGCCCGTCACGACTGGCGAGACGACCGTGACCTCGGGATCCCGTTCCAGTGCCGGCAACCATTGTCGCCAGTCGTCGATCTTGTCCTGGGCGCGGGGCAGGTTGACGGTTTCACCGACATAAAGCGCGTTGCCCGGAAGCGCAGGCAGCTGCCAGGCACCGATCGGCGTGCGTTCGGCTGGTTCCAGCACGATGTGGGGTATGGAGCCGGTGACATTGTCGACGATGCGGATCTGGGTACCGCCGATCACGGTACGCAGGTAGACGATCAGCAGCACGCTGATGGCGATCACGCCGATGGTCAGCAGCGACTGGCCGACACCGTAGCGCAGGTGTCGCAAGGCGACCGAGAGCGTGAAGAAGTTCAGCGTCATGGCTTTGCGGGTGCCGGTGCCGCCGCGCTGACCGGCCGGACGCGCTGACCCTCGCGGACGCCGCGCGCGTCACGCAGCACCATCGTGTCGGTATCGATGCCGGCGACGGCAACCCATTCCGGGTTGCTGCCGATCACCTCCACCCGGCGCCGTTCCACCTTGCCATTGCTGACCACCAGGACGGCCGGCTGGCCGCGCAGCGACACCGCGCTCGAGGGCAGCGCCAGCCCGTTCGTCGTGCGTTTGACCTCGATATTCACGTCGATGGTCATGTTGGGTAGCGCAAATTCGGGCAGATCATCGCTCGCCAGGCGCAGGCCAACCACACCGCGTTCGCTGTCCACGTTGGGACCGACCTGCACGAGCTTTGCCTGAAAGGGCTGGTCGGGCCAGGCCGGCGCCACGGCGATGGCCGGCTGTCCGACCTTGAGCTTGCCGAGATTGTTTTCATCGGTCTCCACGTAGATCTCTGTGGCCGACATCTCGGCGATGGTGAACCATGAGGTGGCGGCAGACACCGAAGTGCCGGGCTCGATCATGCGTTCGATCACCACGCCGTTGAACGGCGCCCGGACTTCGCGCTTGCCAAACTCGGGCCGGATCTGGTCGACCTGCGCGCGGGCTTCTGCGAGCCGCGCGCGCGCGGCATCGGTGTTTGCCTGCTGCACGCTGAAGGCGGACTCGGCATTGTCCAGCTCGGCGACCGGCACCAGCTTGCGGGCGGCGAGGTCGCGTGCCCGGCGCAAGTCGCGGTTCGCTTGCTCGAGCTGCAGTTCCTCGCCGCGCAGGGTGGTCTCTGCCGCACGCAGTGCCGCCAGTCCGCCCGCGAGCCGCGCGTCGGTTTCGCCCAGTCGCAGCCGACCGAGCAGCTCGCCCTGCTGCACCCGGTCGCCCTCGCTGACCTCGAGACTCTCGACGACCCCCGAGGACTCCGCGCCGACCATGCTCTGGCGCACCGCGCGCAGCGTGCCGCTGGCGACCACGACTTCGACCACGTCCTGCCGGACCGGTTTGATCACGGCGAGTTCGGCAGGCCGCAGCACGAAAAATGCGCTTGTCACAAGGATGAGGATCGCGCCCGCAGCGAAGCCCAGGCGTTTCTTCTGCCTCGGAGTCATTGATGTTTACCTTGTTGTGCAAGCGCCGCCAGGCGACGCTGGAAATCCGCGAGATCCGGAATGAGCGTGCACTTGCCGGGGATCTGTCCGGGTTCGAGGTGCAAGGCCGAGTAGCCACCGAGCCAGATGTCGATCGATTCAGGCAGCAGGCGTCGCAGTTCGTGCAACTGTTCGTCTACATCGGTGACCTGTGGCCGGGTGATGATGCTGATGGCCACGGCAGCGACCCGGACGTTGGCGCAAAACCGGCTCAGCTCGCCGACCGGCAGATCGGGACCGAGGTAG
This sequence comes from Pseudomonadota bacterium, assembly GCA_030836925.1. Lineage (GTDB taxonomy): Bacteria > Pseudomonadota > Gammaproteobacteria > Steroidobacterales > SHZI01. Next base: position 4,121 of record JAUPLK010000067.1, on the reverse strand, counting down.
ATGGCGCGCACACCCAGGCTGGCCCCGATCACCGCCAGCATGAGGCTGCCCAATTCGTGGCGCTCGCCACTCAGCGTGGTGTAGGCGAGACAGGGTCCGGCAGGATTGGAGCGATTGTGAAAATCGAGCGCGTGGCCAAGCTGGCGACGCACGGCGCTGCTCAGCATGTGTTCCTGGACCACGGACAACTGGCCGCTCTGCCAGCGTTCGCCGGCTTCGCGCAACACCGGCGCAAACACCTCGTGGATGAGCGTGACCGGCGCGAGCGTGGCCTGCGCCTCGACGATCAGCCGGTCGCAGTCGGCGATCCGGTACCCGGCTATGGCAGCGAGTATGTCGGTGACATAGCTCGTCGGCTCCGCGCTTGCAGTGCTCAAGGTGATGCGCCTCTCTTGCAGGGGTGACGCTACCCTTCAAAGGGCAGCGTCACCAGAAGGTTCGTCAGCAATGCTTCAGCGGTTTCAGGCAGATTGGCCGCAATACCGAGTTCCTGCAGCGAGGTTACCCGCAAACCGGCGTGACCGCAGGGATTGATGCCGCGAAAGGGTGCCAGGTCCATCGCGACGTTGAGCGCCAGGCCGTGATAGGTCGAGCCGCGCCGGACACGCAGGCCGAGGCTGGCGAGCTTGGCAGCGTTTACATAAACCCCGGGCGCGTCGGGGCGCGCGGCTGCCGTGATGCCGTGACTGGCGGCCAGGTCGATCACTGCGGTCTCCATGGCGGTGACGACCTGGCGGATGCCGAGCCGGGCCCGTGCCAGGTCGATCATCACGTAGACGATCAGTTGTCCGGGCCCGTGGTAAGTCACCTGGCCACCGCGGTCGGTCTGGATGACGGGAATCGTTCCGGTGCCGAGCAGGTGCGCGGGATCGGTATTCAGCCCGAGGGTATAGACCGGCGGATGTTCGAGCAGCCAGATCTCGTCGGGTGTGTCCGCCCGGCGCTCATTGCTGAAACGCTGCATGGCTGCAACGGCCGTCGCGTAGTCGGTGAGGCCCGGCAACCGGCGGATGACGACGGGCGGCATGGACACGCGCTGCCTCCGGATCAGAGCAGGAACAATACCTGTTCGCTGGCACTCAGGGTGCGGTAGATGTCGTCGAGCTGTGTCTTGCTGCTGGCCGTGAAGTTGATGGTCACGGCGATATAGCGTCCGTTGCGGCTGGGTCGTGTATCGACGATGCCGAGCGCCGCCGAGCCCGCATGCGTGCGCACGATCTCGACCACATACTGTTCGAAGGCTGGCTGATTGAGGCCCATCACCTTCAGCGGGAAGGCGCAGGGAAACTCGAGCAGCGTGTCCTCGTTCAATGTGCTGTGCCGTGCGGCTTCAGGGCTTCGAAAGCGGCCGCGACCTGGCGCCACACCGGTCCGGGGCGACCGTCGCCGATCATTTTGCCATCGAGTTCCAGCACCGGTGTGATGCCGCGGGTGGCCGCTGCGATCCAGATCTCGTCGGCCTGGCGCAGGCGTTGTTCGCTGATCATTTCGTCGCGGCAGGCGAGCCCGACACCGGCCGCCGCCGCGAATACCGCATCGGTGGTCGTGCCCGGCAGCAGTTCCGGACCCGCCGGTCGCCGGATCAGCGCGCCGCCTTCGACGATGATCACCGAACTCGCCGAACCCTCGGTCAGATAACCGTCGCGCAGCAGGATCGCTTCGCCCGCACCGGCCTCGCGCGCAGCCTGACGCGCCAGCAGGTTGGCGAGCAGCGCCGTGGACTTGATGTCACAGCGTGACCAGCGCTGGTCGGCGCAGGTTATCGCGCGCAGGCCGAGCTGGTCGGGGTGCGGCTCCGCCATGGTCGAGACCATGCCGAACACCGTCGGTCGCACGCTTTCAGGGGGGAAGGCGTGATCGCGTTTGATGTCTGCACCGCGGCTGACCTGCAGATAGACGGCGAGATTTCCGCCGCCGTTCTGCTCGATCAGACCGTTGATGATGTCGATCCATTCGGCGCGGCGGCAGGGATTGCGGATGCCGAGTTCGCGCAGGCTGCGCTCCAGGCGGTCCAGATGTGGATCGAGCAGGAACGCCTGCCCGGCATGGACCGGAATGACCTCGTAGACGGCATCGCCGAACAGGAAGGCGCGATCCAGCGGCGAAATGCGGACTTCGGCGAGCGGCATGAAGCTGCCATTGAACCAGGCGGTATGCAGTGGTGCGGCCATGTTCCGGTCGTTTCCTATTCCAGCCAGAGCAGTACCGTGTCACGCCCCTGTTGCCAGAGCGAGCCGGTGGGTACCGGTTTGAGCGGATACAGTTTGGCCTCGGCGATCGGCTTGTTGTCGAGGCTCAGGCTGACCGTGCCGAGTGCCGTAGCCGGATCAAGTGGTGCGACCAGTTGCGTCGGCAGCGAGAGCTTTGAACTGATCTGCCCGGCGCTACCGCGCGGCAGCGTCGCCCAGACATCCTGTTTGACGCCGATGTTGACCAGTTCAGACTCGCCCTTCCAGACCCGTGATTCGTTGAGGGACTGTCCCGCCACCAGGATCCGCTTCGTTTCCCAGAAGCGGTAGCCGTAGTTGAGCAGGGTGTGGGAATCGCGCTCGCGGGCTGCCGGGCTGTCGGTGCCGAGCACCACGGCCACCAGCCGCATGCCGTCGCGCAGGGCCGACGACACCAGGCAGTAGCCGGCGGTGTCAGTGTGACCGGTCTTCATGCCATCGACCGTGCTGTCCCGCCACAGCAGGCCATTGCGGTTGCTCTGCGTGATGCCGTTCCAGCTGTATTCCTTCTGGGAATACCAGCGGTAGTGCTCGGGAAACTCGCGGATGATGGCGTTGGCCACCTTGATGATGTCGGCAGCGGTCGTGTAGTGCTCGGGATCCGGCAGACCGGTGGCATTGCGGTAGCTGGTGTCTTGCATGCCCAGTTCTTTGGCGTACTGGTTCATGAGGTCGGCGAAAGCGGATTCGCTGCCGGCCACGTGTTCGGCCAGTGCGACGCTCGCGTCGTTGCCGGACTGGATGATCATGCCCTGCAGCAGCACCGAGACGGGCACCTGGCTGCCCAGGTCGATGAAGGATCGCGAGCCGCCGGTACGCCAGGCGGTTTCGCTGATGGTGACCGGGTCTTCAAGCCCGATGCGCTTGTTCTTGATGTTGCGGAACACTGCGTAGGCAGTCATCAGCTTGGTGATGCTGGCCGGATCCAGTCGCTCGTTTTCCTTCAGCCCGGCGAGCTTCTGCCCGCTGGTGTGGTCCACCAGCATGTAGGCTTTGGCACTCAGGGCCGGTGGCGCCGGGATCTGCAGGCTGTCTGCGCCCTGCGCCAGGGTGGTGGTCAGTCCGGTCAGTCCGGTCAGCCAGAGCAGGCTGGCCAATACGCGGCTCAGCGTACGTTGCGTCATTCTGGGTAGGCTCCTGAAATCACTGCGGGTGTGTGGGTCAGCTGCCGGGCGACTCCGTAACCAGGCTCGGGTTGCCGGAATGCAACGGCGCAATGCGGGTTGCCAGCGCGTCGTATTCGTCTGACCCGGACAGCGGGCCGATGCGCACGCGGTACAGGGTCTTGCCGGCAGACGCATCGTAGCGGATGACGACCTTGCTGACACCATTGCTTTCCAGCCGGGACTTCAACCGTTCGGCGTTGGCGAGGTCGCCGAAGGCACCGACCTGCATGTACAGGTGCTGGGCGGGAACCAGCGCGGGTGCGATATTGCCGCCGCTTGATGCCGCTGCCTGGGGCTGGTTGCCGGCGCTGTAGACGATCACCGGTCCGGCGCCAGACGCGCCACCGAGTGCCTCGATCTCAACCTCGGCAGTACCGGCGCGCACGATGTCGAGTTCATTGGCTGCGGCATACGACAGATCGATGAGCCGGCCTTTCACGAAGGGACCCCGGTCATCGACCGTCACCACCACGCTCTTGCCATTGCTGATGTTGGTGACACGCACCAGTGAGGGCAACGGCAGGGTTTTGTGTGCCGCGGTGAACTCGTACATGTTGTAGATCGTACCGCTTGAGGTGCGCTTGCCGTGAAAGTCCTTGCCATACCATGAGGCGATACCGGTCTGACGGTAGCCTGCGCTGCTGGGCATGACAAAGTAGCGCTCGCCGAATACTTCGTAGAAAGGCGGATTGCCGGTTGAGGGTACAGGCGCCGGCGCCGGCGCTGG
>JAUPLK010000066.1 GCA_030836925.1 Pseudomonadota bacterium | reverse complement strand
GCGATGTTGTGACTGGTGACGGTCTGGGCCTGCTGTGCGCTGCGGGCCGCCGACATCGCCACGTAGATCATTCTGTCCATTGGCTATCTGCTTAACGGATGTTGATGATGGTCTGCGTTACCGAATCTTCGGTGGAGATCACCTGCGCGTTGGCCTGGAAGAGCCGCTGTGCGGTGATCAGGCGGACCAGCTGTTCGGTCAGATCCACGTTGGAGGCCTCGAGGGCGCCGGACTGCAACAGGCCGAAGTTGGACTCGGTGGCCTCGCCGCGCTGTGCGACACCCGAGCTGAAGGTTTCCTGGAACGACGTGTCGCTGATCTTCTGCAGGCCTTCCGGGTTGGAGAAATTCGCCAGTGCGACCTTGCCCAGCGACTCGGACTCGCCATTCGAGAAGCGGGCGAAAATCACGCCTGTTGCACTGACCTCAATGCCGCGCAGGCGGCCCGCTGCCTGCCCGTCTGGATTGAGGCTGTTGACGGTAAAGTCGGCGCCGTACTGCGTGGAGTTGCCCAGGGCCAGCCCCACGGTCAACGGATTCGCACCGTTGGTCGGCGTGACGGCCGGGAATGTCACGTTGCCGCCGGCCGGTGTCGCGATGGCGCCGGTGGAGTCAAAGGTAAATGGCTGTGCGCCACCAACGGCTGCACCGTCAAAGGTCATGTTCACGTCCCAGCCGGGCGCTGTCTTGCTGAAGAAATAGCTGGCCGTGTGCGATACCCCGAGCGAATCGAACAGGATCGTCGAGGTGCTGTGGTTGTAGGTCAGCGGGTCGTTCGGATCGAAGGGTGCGACGACCGGAATGGTGGCATTGGCCGGCAGGTTGATGCCCATGTCGACCTGCGTGCTGGCGACCGGCGGTGAGGTGTCCGTGGTGATTTGCAGGTCGGAAAGGGCACCGGTATTGAAACCGGCTGTGCCGGCAACCGGTGGGTAGACCTGCAGCCGCTCACCTTCGGCATTTTGCACGATGCCGTTGGCATCCAGGCCGAACGCGCCGACGCGCGAGTACAGCAGGCTGCCGTTGTCGCTGGTGACAAAGAAGCCGTTGCCGCTGATGGCAAGGTCGAGCTGGCGCGAGGTGATCTCGACGTTGCCCTGGGTGAATTCCTGGCGGACATCACTGAGGCGCACGCCGTTGCCGATGCCGACCGCATCGCCGGAATACACGTCGGCGAATTCGCCACGTGAGGTCTTGAAGCCGTTGGTGTTGGCGTTGGCGATGTTGTTCGAGGTGATCTGCAGGTCCGTGGATGCTGCGTTGAGACCGCTGAGTGCTACCTGAAATGACATGATGTGTCTCCGTTTGAATTGCTGATGGATGCAGGCGTGTTCCGCGCCTACATGACTGCCTTGATCTGTGCGAAGCCGATGCTTGCACCGCCATCGGTGCGCAGCTGTGCACCGCTGCCGTTGCCCGACAGGGTCACGCTTGAAACCTTCGAGGCGACGTAGGTGGCCAGTGCGGTATCGCCATTGCGACTTTCAATTGCCGCGGTCATGGAGTATCGGCCAGCCGGTGCCGTCTGGCCGTTGGCCAGCGTGCCATCCCAGCTGAAGTTGCTGATGCCGGCATCCTGCGGGCCGAGCGGCAGTTCGCGGACGAGCTGACCGGTGTCGCTGTAGATGCGGACCTTTGCTGCCTGTGTCGCGTAGGGCAGTTCAACGGCTCCGGTCAGCGGTTTTCCCGGTGCCAGCGACGCGGAACTGTCTTCCGTGAGGATCGTGCGACCGACCATCGAGGCGGCCTGCAGGGCCTGGCCCGAGTTGTAGGACTCGGCAAGCGAGTTGACCGATTCGGTCATCTCGGCGATGCCCGTGACGGTGCTGAACTGGGCCATCTGGCCGATGAATTCCCCGTTTTCCATGGGCTTCAGCGGATCCTGGCTCTGCAGCTGCGTGATCATCAGGGCCAGGAAATCCTCCTGGCCAAGACTCTTCGAGTCCTTGCGCCCTGCCGGCGCCGGTGTCTGCAGGCTGGACAGCAGGGAATCGGTACCGCTTATTCCGGTCATTGTCCGCTTACTCCTTTAATGGGGGATTGCATGGCTACTGGCCAATGCTCAGGGTGCGCATCAGCAGTTCCTTCGAGGTGTTGAGCACCTCGACGTTGCTCTGGTAGGAGCGCGATGCCGAAATCATGTTGACCAGTTCGTCGACCGGGTTGACGTTCGACATGTAGATGTAGCCATCCTTGTCGGCCATCGGGTTGCCGGGTTCGTAGAGCCGGGCCGGCTCCGCGCTGGTCTCGACCACGCCGGCCACACGCACGCCGGCACTTTCCGGTGCGGCGGCGCCGGCACTGCTGTTCATGACGGTCTGGAACACCGGCTGGCGCGAGCGATAGGCGGCATCCGGTGAACTGGCCACCGTGTTGGCGTTGGCGAGGTTGCTGGCAGTGGTGTTCAGTCGTACCGACTGTGCGCTCATCGCCGAGCCGGAAATGTCGAAGATCCGGAACATGCTCATGATCAGCGTCCTCCGTTGATGGCGTCGCGCAGGCTGCGGATCTGCGCCGACAGGAAGGTGAGACTCGCCTGGTAACGCACCGAGGTCTCGGCGATCGCGGCGTTTTCCCGCTGCGAGTCCACGGTGTTGCCGTCGAGTGAAGGCTGGTCAGGCACCCGGTACATCGGCGTTGCGGTATTCGCCCCGGCGGTACCGTTTGCCTGTACATGCCGGCTGCTGGTGGAATCGAGGCCGAGTTCGCCGCCATTGCCCGCACTCTGCATCGCTGCGCGGAAATCGATGTCGCGGGCCTTGTAGCCCGGCGTATCGGCATTCGCGACGTTGTCGGCCAGCAATTCGAGGCGCTGGTTGGCGACGCTGAGCGCGCGGGCGTTCAGATCGAAGTTCTTGTAGATGTCGAGAGCCATGCGCTTCTCCGCAAAGTCTTTGCAGAGGTCTATGCAAGCGACGTGCCAGCTCCTCGCAGGGGTCCGGGGGGCGTGCAATACGGCAGCGATGCGGCAAACCATCGCCTTAAGGCGGCAGCTTGTTGCCGCAGCGAGCGGCTGCCGTGGGCCAGAACAGGCGGCACGCTTCTTGCAAAACACAGGCCATGACCATCGCACGCAGCCACACGGCAGTCCCTGTACGCAGCCTTGTCTTGTGCTGCGCGCTGCTTTTTTACCTGCCACTGCATGCCGATACCGGCCTTTGGCAGGCACATGCCAGCATTCGCGAGGCCGCTGCAGAAGCCGTGCGCAGCGCGGCTGCAGATACGGCCGAAACCATTGCAGTGCTGGCGGATTCACCGGATCCGCGCCTGCAGTTGCCGCGATGTGCGGAGCCGCTGCAAGCAGTACTGCCTGCGGGTACCCGCCTTTCCGGGCGGCTGACCGTTGAAGTGCGCTGCACGGGCAACCGGCCCTGGCGCCTCTATCTGCCCGTGCGGATCCAGTCCTCGCGACAGGTGGTCGTTGCCGCCAGAAGCTTGACGCGTGACACGATATTGGCGCCGGGTGACGTTCGCGTGGCGAAACTGGGTCCTGGCGTTTCCGGTTATGGAACGCTTGCCGACCCGGCACAGGTGATCGGTCAGCGATTGCGGCGGTCGCTGGAAGCCGGTGCACCGGTCAGCGCCGCTCAGCTTGACGCACCATTGATAGTGAGGCGTGGCCAGCAGGTCACGCTGGAGGCGCTTGCCGGCAACTTTGCCGTGCGGGTGTCCGGCATCGCCATGGCGGACGGGGCGCTCGGTGAGCTGATCGAGGTTGAAAATGGCTCTTCCGGCAAGACCGTGCAGGCGGTGGTCCGTTCCGAGCGGACCGTCGAGGTACTGTTGCGTTAATACATCGAGTTGGAGCCCTAAAGTTTTGCGGCCCCCGTGCCGACAAGGACCGCAGGGCTGATTTTGCTCAGGAGCATGACAGATGGCGGACAAGATCAACGGTTACGGCCGAGGCGGAGTGGACATAACGTCTACCCGGCTCCGGGCCATCGAGCGTGGCGAGGATGCCCGGCAGAGCCGCAAATCGGAATCGCCGTCCGGCAGTGACGAGGTGCAGCTGACCCACACGGCGACCAGTCTCAAACATGTCGAGGCGCGGCTTGCGGGTATGCCGGATGTCGATCGCGCGCGCGTCGACGCCCTCCGTCAGCGCGTCGAATCAGGCAACTACAGGATGGATGCCAACCGTATTGCCGACCGGCTGTTGCGCTTTGAACGAGAGCTGACCTGAACACCATGTCCGACCAGACAGCCCTGATTGCCCGACTGCAGGAAATTGTCGCCGAGGAAACGGCCGCCATGCGCGGTGTGCTGGAAATCCTCGGCCGGGAGAGCGCCGCATTGCTCGCCCGGGATGTCGGTTCCCTGCCCGGCATCAGCAACAGCAAGGCGGATGCGGTGGCGCGTGCTGCCAGTCTTGGGCAACAACGACAGGCCCTGTTGCAGCGGGATCCCGATCAAGCCGGTATCACGGCTGCACTGGCACAGTTGCGCCAACTCGCGATTGAGTGCCGTCAGTTGAATGAGGCCAATGGCCTGATGATTCGCAGTCAGCGTCGGCGGATCGAGGGTGCGCTGGGCATACTGCGCGGCGGTCAGCCGGGCGTGAATGTCTATGGCCGGGACGGTGCAGCGATGCAACTCAGGCAGCTGTCCCGCGGTCCGCTCGCCGCCTGGTGACTACTGGCCGATCACGCGCCGCACTGCTTCGATGTCGGTGCGGGCTGACTCGATCATCTCCATGAAGGGCTGCGTCCCGAACTTCACATTCGCCAGTATCGTCTGCGCTTCGGCGTGGTCAGTGTGGGGCGCCTGCATCCGCTGATAGAGCTTCGCTGCGGCCAGCAGCCTTGCCAGCAAAGAGAGTTCGCCGGGGTTCTCCCTGTCCAGCGCGTCCTGATGCTCGACCGCGTCGGTCAGATGTCCCGGTACCCGCCAGTTTTCCAGGATTGCCCGGGCGATCGTCGGTGTCCAGTCGGCGATCGTTGCGGTCCATTCGCTGGTGTCGCCGATGGCAATGCCTTCACGATGTGCGCGGGTCAGCACATACAGGGTGCCCAGCTGGTGAAACAGGCCGGCGGCCAGTGCCTCGTCGGGCCGCATGCCGGCGATATGACGGGCACCGACAAAACAGATCGCAGCGACGCCCGTGCTCTCCTGCCAGATCTGGTGCAGCTGCGGTTTCAGCGGCAGCAGCCATGCCTGTTGCTCCATCTGGCGCATGGCGAATGAGGTGGCGGTACCGCGCACCAGGCTGAAGCCGAGTACCGTGACGGCTGCCTTCAGATCGCTGATGTCACGATTGCCGGGCTTGAACGCGGCCGAATTCGCGAGTTGCAGCAGTTTGGCGCTGAGTGCGGCATCGGAACTCACCAGCCGGACGATGTCGCGCGCACTGCTTTTGTCGTCGGCCAGGGTCTGCTGCAGGCGGACCACGACATCCGGGAAACCCGGCAGGTCCAGATCCTCATACATGTCGTTGACCAGCTTTTGCAGAAATCCAAACAGCTCGGCATTGGCGCTCATCAAGGCTGCCCTTTACAGACATGGAACGGAATCCGGCCAGTCTGCCCGTTCCGCTGCAGCGGCGCTGTGCGGCGTCGCTCAGGATTGCAGGGTTTGATCTGATTCAGCTCTGATTCAGTGCCCCTGCATATCCTGAGCCCGTCATCCATCCACCAGCCGCGAGGTCCGCTCACATGTTGCCCAGAAGCCTATTTGCGACCGCACTTTTGTCCGGCCTGGCCTTTGCTTCCGTGGCCGAGGCGGGTCACTCCGATCCGACGATCCGGCTCGGGGTCGACATGGTCTGGGGTGGCGGTCATTTTTATCCCGCACCGGTCGCCTGGTATCCCCCTCCGGTATACGGCTATGCACCACCGCCGGCATATGGCCGACCCGGGTGGGCGGGTGAGGGCCGGCATCGTCACCATCGTCACCATCATCACCGGTACGACAAGCATGAGGCCCGCCATCACGAGCGGCACGACCGGCGACACGACCGGAGACACGACCGACGGCACCACGACGACTGAAGTCGACGGCGGCACTGCATCCGGACTGGTGGGTCCGGATGCAGTATCCGCTTGTACGTATTCCCTTGCATGGCAGATGCTGCTAAATAAGGACCGGGCGGCGTCAATCAACGCTGCATGCAGGGAGATCCGCAGTCATGGCCGGCAAAAACATCATCGTATTTCCGACTGACTTCTCACCACGGTCGAAATCAGCCATCAGCTGGGTGCAGCAGATGGCCGAACAGCTGAAGGCCGAGGTGCACTGCCTCTATGTGGTGGAAGAGCCGCAGATCTATGCCACGCTGGACATGGGTCCCGTGCCCATCCCGTCCATCGAGGAACTCACCAGTTCGGCGCGTGCCCGTCTCGATGCCTACGTCCGCGACAGCATCAGCGTGCTGGGCATGACTGCCACGGGTACGGTGCTGGTGGGCCGCCCCGCTGACGAGATCGTCAGCTATGCCGGGTCGCACCAGGCGAAAATGGTGATCATGACCACGCACGGATACAGCGGTGTCAAGCATCTGCTCCTTGGCAGCACCACCGAGGCTGTGCTGCGACATGCGGCCTGCCCGGTATTGTCGATCCGCACCGCCTGAAGAAAGCACGCATGGAAGAGGGCTCGCAGCGCGCAGCCGGCAGCGGTGCATACCGCATGCCGGCCGAGTGGTCGTCGCATCAGGCGACCTGGATTTCCTGGCCGCACAATGCGGATACCTGGCCGGGGCACCTGCCGGGTGTTGAACGCACCATGGCCGAGGCAGTCGGTGCGCTCGCCAGCAGCGAACTGGTGCGCGTCAATGTTCGCGATGCGGCGCATGGTTACCATGTGCAGAAGCTGCTGGCAGGACGCGTGCCGCCGGAGCGCGTGGTCCTCCATCAGTTTCCAACCAATGACGCGTGGTGCCGGGATCACGGCGCAATCTTCGTGACACGCGATGCGGCCGATGGCGCGCCGCTGCTGGCCCTGGATTTCGAATACAACGCCTGGGGTGGCAAGTACCCGCCCTACGATCTCGACAACGCGATTCCCGGGCGTATGGCCGGGGCGCTCGGCATTCCCGTACAGCACATACCGATGGTGCTTGAGGGTGGTTCGATCGAGGTGAATGGCAAGGGCGTGTTGCTGACCACCGAACAGTGCCTGCTCAACGAGAACCGGAATCCTGCACTCGACAAGGCGACCATCGAAGCCCGGCTGAAGGGCTTCTTTGGCGTGGAGCAGGTGATCTGGCTCGGCGACGGGATTGTGGGCGACGATACCGATGGCCACATCGACGACCTGACCCGCTTCGTCGCCGAGGACCAGGTGGTCACCGTCATGGAGTCAGATCCGGCAGATCCGAACTACGCAGCCCTGCAGGAAAACCGCGCGCGTCTGGCCTCGGTCCGGTTGCCGGACGGGCGGCCGTTGCGCGTCATCGAGCTGCCCATGCCGGCACCCGTTTTCCGGGGTACGGAGCGGCTGCCGGCCAGTTATGCCAACTTCTATGTGGGCAACCGGGTGGTCCTGCTGCCGACCTTTGACTGCCCGGCTGACGAGGAGGCCGCGGCAATTCTCGCCCGTTGTTTCCCCGGCCGGCGGATTGTCAGTCTCGACTGCCGCGAGGTCGTGGTGGGGCTTGGCACCTTCCATTGCCTGACCCAGCAGGTCCCCGTCACGCCCGAGTGATGCTGGCAACACGGCGCCCGGGCCCAGGCTGCGCAGGCGGCCATGGCCAAATTTCCGGTTGTCCCCCGCGTCCCCAGACCTTATTCTTTCGCCCTCCGCACAGCCGGGGTCCCGGGGCTGTTACGTTTCC
>JAUPLK010000065.1 GCA_030836925.1 Pseudomonadota bacterium | reverse complement strand
TTCGATCGCGACGGATCGCCGGCCACCGGGGCACCACCCCGGCCCTTCGACGTGACCGAGTATACGGAGGCGCTGCGCCAGCTCAGCGAAGCCGCACAGCAATTGCAGGCCCTCATCGGGGAAACGGATCGCAAGGCACCAGCGCTGGCCCGGTTGTCAGACCACACCGCCGTCCGCTTGGCGGAACTGGTGGATCACATGTACTGGCGCCTGTTGCAGCTGGGACTGGTGCTGTTGGCCGCCGGCCTGATCGGCGCACTGGGCTATCGCGCCATCGTGCGCCGCTGGGGATGACGGCACCGTGCACCCATGGCGGAGCCGGCGAGGTACCGGCTGGCGCATGACTGCGACTTGTCGGAGAATCCGGACTGGAGCAGCTGAGTAATGATCCGGTTCTGCATGCAGTACTCGCTTCGCACGACTCTCGTCGCGGTCGCCGCGACACTCGCCATGGCGCACCTCGCCCCACCGGCATACGCCAATTCCGAGGGCGGGCTGTACATCGCCGGCTACGGATTCAGCTTCGAGGAAGTCGTCAACCGGGCAATCGAGCAGAATCCGGGGGGGCGGAGATTCTTCCTTCTTTCGCTGCCCTCACAGGCGGGTGCACTCGTCGTGACTGCCGCGCGCCCGCTCGCCAATGCGCGCAGCCGGGCGAGCGCTGCCAATGGCGTACTGCTGGTGTGCCAGCGGGACATCGATCAGGGCAGCATCAATGCGAACGAACTCGTGCCCGGCGTGGTTCGGGTGCGCGGGTGGCCGCCGGCCGGCAGTCAGGAGATCCCGCCGGGCGAGCGCTACTTCCCGGACGAAGACCGGACCCGCCTGCCGGCCTCGAACGAGGCACTGCGCCGGCTGCGTTCCACCTGTTCCGATGATCCCGGTGCCCCGCCGCGACAGCGACGCACCCGCTAAGCTGTCCGCTGCGGCCGGGATGATCCGGACCGCAACCGGGATCCGCAGCTACCTGCGCTCCGGGTATAACAGCGTCAGCTGGAGGCGCAGTCCCCAGTCGTCGGGGCCGTTGTCCGGCGCATCAGCCCAGTAACGTGCGGCCACCTGGACCTGCAGGATCTGCGGCCCCAGCCGCAACAATTGCGATACGCCGATATTGACCGGCACTGACCACTCCTCCGCTTCCCAGTCGTAACTGGATTCGGTGTTCAGGCTGAAGGTCGTTTTGGTCCGGGTGATGTAGGTCAGGAAGGGCTGCATGAACGTGGCGTTCACGTCGGCTCGCGATTCGTCGCCGAACACGGACCAGACGTGATTGGCCAGCATCCCGTAGGTCCACGGCCCCACCTGCTTCAGGACCACGCCGGTCGGACCCAGGCCAAATTGCTCGGCGCCGAGTGTGTCGTCGGTGGCCGTCGGCAGCAGCCACACGGGACCCGCGCCCCAGATCCAGCCTCCCGCCGTCGGCGCGACCGGCGAAAAGAACTGGCTGGCGAGAATGTCGCCGAGTCCCGCTTCGCTGTCACCCTGCGCCGGCAGGTCGTCCACGCCAACGATGGGGACGATCGTGCGGGTGATCAGGTTCCAGTCGGCATCCAGGGAGAAGGGAATGACCGGCTGGATGTTCAGGCGAGTGACATCGCCGCGCTCGTCGGGCCCGAAGTTCTCATCCCGGTTGTACTGCAACGGCACGCTGATCAGCGAAGCGACCGGATTGGAGAGCTGCTGCGCAAGGTCATCGCCCTCGTCGGCGCGAACCTGCTGGGGCACTGCCCACCAGCCGAGCACGGCGCCAAGAACGATGGAGATTTCACGGAGCCCGGTCTTCGGCCGGAGAAGCTGCCGCTCCGAACTGGTGGCTATGGTCCTGCCCATGTCGCGCTCCATGGCATCAATGCTGGTCCGGGAATGGTCATCGAGACACTGATGCTGACGATCGAATCATACACGACGACCTGCGGTGGGCCGGGGTATCGAGGACTGTGGCAACGATATGGATATTCTCCCGTGACTTGGTGATTGCAAAGCAGCCGCCTGCGGCCCAGGCTCCGCATGCTCAAGTCGAATACCCTGCACCGGGCTGCGTGGGCCTCAGGGCCCACCACCCACGCTCTCGCCCCCGCACTGCAGATACACATCCTCGACCGGATAACCGAAGAAGGTATGGAAGCGCACCTGCGCGGTGTATTCGCGCAGCACGGCGCCAGCGGGCCGGACGGGACCTTGCTCAAGTGAGGGACGGCGGGCCGGGCGATCCGGTGTCGGTCGGGAACCGCTACCGGCCGCTTGCCTGCAGTGCCCCGGCTTGAGCGTGACGGCAATGACTCGTCCGGCCGGCGCCATCAGGCGCTGGATCAGATTGTCCCGGTGTGCATCAGCCATCACATGGGCGTTTCTGGCGACTGCCCAGGCCACCGGATCGCTGCGGAAGCTGTCGATGCCATCGTCGACGATCACGCGCCCGAGCGCGACGCTGAGCAGCGGCAACGCCACGATGCTGACGAACAGGAAACCCAGCGCAAGCAGCAGAACGCGCATCAGGCAGCCGGCATCTGCAGGTCGATCAGCTGAACAGGCCCCGCAACCGGTCAGCACCGTGCGTGAGCACCAGCAGGATGATCGCAACGGCCAGCCAGGTGTGGAAATCCAGGAACATCGCCCGCAACGCCGGGTTGCTGTCAGCCAGCCCGGAAATATGGATGAAGCCGAAGGCCTTGACCTCGTACTCGTTGTACATCGCCACGGAAAACCCCAGCACGGGCTGTATCAGCAACAGGGGGTAGAAGATCCACTGCAGCAGAACCGGCGGACGCTTCCACCAGTTTGGTGGCGTGTAGAGGTTGTTCTTCTTGCGCCACCACCAGCGGACGAGCATGAGGGTAAACACCACCAGGCCTACGCCCGAGTGGATCATGATCAGGACCTCTTTGATGTCCAGTTCGAAGTTGGAGATCCGCCAGCCGGACATCAGGTTGAAGCCGATGAATACACCGGCGATCCAGTGCAGCACCTTGGCGGTCGTGTACTGGGAGGCTTTGGTTGAAGACATGGGCGGTGATCCTTTGCTCAGACACTCGGGAATTTGGCGGGCAAGTTTAGTACGAACGCAGGCAGCAATAACAGCAGCAGACAGGCAGCAAGCACCGGCATATTGCCGAATCGCACCCACGGGGTTGCGCCGCTGAAGGGCTGTGCGCTGCCTGTCACGACGGCCACCCCGAACTGCTTGCCGCGTTCGACCACCCTGCCCCGGGCGTCGATGATCGCGGTAATGCCGGTGTTCGTACTGCGCAGCATGTAGCGACCGGATTCGAGGGCGCGGAAGCGCGCCATCTGCAGGTGCTGGTGGGGGGCGATGGAGTCGCCAAACCAGGCGTCATTGCTGACATTGATGAGCAGGCCGGCCTCCGGCAGAAAACTGCGCAGCTCGGTACCGAACACGTCCTCGTAGCAGATGGTCGGTGCCAGCGCCACGCCAGGCATCCGCAGGGGCGACTGACGGGCGGCACCCGCGTTGATGTCCTGATAGGGCAGATTCATCAAGCGCAGCATGTTGCGGATGAAACCCGGCACCGGAAAGTACTCGCCGAAGGGTACAAGGTGACGCTTGTTGTAGAGACCGGCACCCTCGCCGATCATCAGCAGCGAGTTGTAGAAGGCATCGGTATCAAACTCATAAGTGAGGATGCCGAGCACGATGGTCTGCCTGCGCGCCCTGGCGAGCTCGGCAAAGGCAGTCAGGTAGTCCTCGACTTCATGCGCCAGCGCCGGAATGGCGGCCTCGGGCCAGATGATCAGATCGGCCTGGTCCAGACCGATACTGAGCTCGCTGTACAGCGCCTTGGTGGACTCCAGTTCTTCAGCCAGCCACTTGCGGTCCTGGGTAATACCCCCCTGCAGCAGCGCCACATCCAGCGGCTCACCCGCCGGCACAGTCCACTGCTGCCCGCCGAGCAGCACGGTGCCGCCACCGATCAGCCCCAGCACCAGCAGTCCGGCAAGCCGTGCGCGCAACTCGCCGGCCAGCAGTAGCGCCAGCGCACCGGCGCAGAGCAGCACCAGCAAGGAGATGCCATGCACGCCGAGCAACGGTGCCCAGGCAGCCAGCGGCCCGTCGATCTGGCCATAGCCGACGCTGAGCCAGGGGAATCCGCTGAACAGCCAACCGCGCAACCATTCGATGAGCGTCCAGCCGGCGGGAAGAATCGCCAGACACTGCCAGGCCGGCCCAGCCGCCCGTACCAGGCTGCAAAGCAGGATCCAGGCGACATGGTAGAGGCCCATGATCAGGATCAGCAGCAGCACCACGCCGCCCGCAAGTGGCGCCGCAAGGCCGCCGAAGTCGTGGATGCTGATGTAGAGCCACCAGGTACCCGCGACAAAGGTGCCGAACCCGAAGCTGAAGGCGCGCAGCGCGCGCTCGCGGGTGGATGTGCAATCGAGCAGCAGAAACAGGCCGGCAAACAGCAGGGGCGCCAGCCACCAGAACGAGAACGGCGCGAAACTGAGCGGCAGGCAGGCACCGGCACCCAGCGCCAGAAATCGTCCGCGGCTGATCAGCAGGCGACGGATCACCACGAAATCGCGCTGGCTTCAGGCTGCGGCGGTATCGCCGCCTTCGGCGGACGACGCACGGCGCGCGACCTCGACACTGTGGATGCGACGCCGATCCGCCTGCAACACGCGGAACTGGAATTCACCGATGGTGACGACCTCGCCCCGACGCGGCAGGTGCCCCAGCGCATACATCACCAGTCCGCCAACGGTGTCGTAGTGTTCGTCCTCCAGGGCGGCGCCAAAGAACTCGTTGAATTCCTCGATGCGCGTGAGCGCACGCAGGTGATAAATGCCGGGCTCCTGCTGCTGGATCGGCCCGGCCTCGGCGGCATCGTATTCATCATCGATCTCGCCGACGATTTCCTCGAGCACATCCTCAATGGTGATCAGGCCGGCGATGCCGCCATATTCATCCACGACGATTGCCAGATGGTTGCGACTGCCACGCAGGTCCTTGAGCAGCCTGTTGAGCCGCTTGCTCTCCGGAATGAAGGTGGCGGGACGCAGCCAGCGCGTGATGTCAAAGACCTGGTCGGGTGTTTCGACAAAATAACGCAACACGTCCTTGGCCAGCAGGATGCCCACGACCTCCTCGCGATCGGTACCGATCAGCGGGAATCGCGAATGGCCGCTCTCGACGATGGCCTTCAGTATCTCTTCGCGCGAGGCATCGCGCTCCAGCACCACCATCTGCGAACGCGGCACCATCACGTCGCGCACCTGCATCTCGGAAACGGCCAGCACGCCCTCGAGCATCGCCAGCTCGTCGGCATCGAGCACCGTGCGCTCGTGCGCATCGCGCAACAGATGGAGCAGATCCTCGCGGGTGGCGGTATCGCCCCTGATTACCTGCCGCAGGCGGCCAAACCAGGTCGCGCCTGATCGTTCGTCGGAATCGTCGTCAGTCATGATGGCTGCATTCTACTTGGTTCCCGGCGCCACGTCGGCGTCATAGGGAGCCGGAAAGCCCAGGGCGGTCAGGACCGCGGTTTCGAGCCCCTCCATCCGTGCCGTGTCGGCCGCGGCATCGTGGGTGTGGCCAAGCAGATGCAGGGTGCCGTGCACGACCAGGTGGGCCAGATGCGCCAGCGGCGCCTTGTGCTGCTCGGCCGCCTCGCGAACCACGACCGGCAGACAGATCACCAGGTCACCGAACTCCGCGGGCAACTCGTCCGGCAGCCCGGCGGCGGCAAGATCGGGCGGTGGAAAGGCCAGCACATTGGTCGGACCCGGCTTGTCGCGCCAGCTCTGGTTGAGCTGACTGCCCTCGTCGACGCCGACCAACCGGATCGCCAGCTCGCCGTCGCGCCGGCAGCCGGCAGCCAGCATGGCTGCGCCCACCCAGGCCTCGAAGTCGGCCCCGTCCGGCACCGGTGTCTCGTCGGTGACGAGCTGCACATCAATGTCGATCCGCGCTTGCGGAGGTTCAGCCGGCACGGTTGCCCTCGTCTGCCTTGAGGCTCGCTGCCGCCTCGAAATTTTGATAGGCCTCGACGATGCGTTGCACGAGCGCATGACGCACGACGTCGCCGGCCGTGAACTGCGTAAAGGCGATGCCGGGCACGCCCTGCAAGACCTGCGTCGCATGCTTGAGACCGGAGAGCTGGTGTTTGGGCAGATCGATCTGCGTCACATCGCCAGTAATGACGGCGCGCGAACCGAAGCCGAGCCGGGTGACCAGCATCTTCATCTGCTCGATGGTGGTGTTCTGCGCCTCATCGAGAATCACGAAGCTTTCGTTCAGCGAGCGCCCGCGCATGAAGGCCAGCGGTGCCACTTCGATGATGTTGCGCTCGATCAGCCGCGCCACGCGATCGAAGCCCATCATTTCGTAGAGCGCGTCGTACATCGGCCGCAGGTAGGGATCGACCTTCTGCGACATGTCGCCGGGCAGGAAGCCGAGCCGCTCGCCGGCCTCGACTGCCGGCCTTACCAGCACGATGCGCCGCACGCGTTCTTCCTCGAGCGCTGCCACCGCACTGGCCACCGCGAGATAGGTCTTGCCGGTACCGGCCGGACCGATGCCGAAACACAGGTCGTGGTTGCGGATCGCATCCAGATAGGCGCGCTGGTTGGTACCACGGGGCCGGATATGCAGGCGCCGCGTCTTCATGGTCAGACCGTTGTCATCAGCCGGTTCGGCGCCCTGCGCCACCGCGTGCTCCATCAGGTTCTCCTGGATCGTCATGTGCAGGCGCTGGGCATCAACCGGTGCGGTAGCCGCCAGCCGGAACAGCTCGCGCAGGATGCGGCTGCCCGCCTGTACCGCCGCCGGTGCACCAGTGAGCCGGAAGCGGCCGCCACGATTGCTGATCAGGATATCGAGGCGGCGCTCGATCTGGCGCAGGTTCTCATCGAACTGGCCGGACAGATTGGCGAGCGCCGCGTTGTCGGGCGAATCGAGCAGCAGTTCCTGCGCTTCCGGAATGGGGTCAGACTGGTTTTCGGGACCGGGCATGGGGGTTGGTGCGGCTCAGGCCGCCACAGCGGCAGACACGAGCCGGCCGCGCAGCGAGTTGGCCATCGCCTCGGTGATCAGCAGATCCACACTGCGCCCGATGCACTCGGGCGGCCCGTCGAAATTCACCCAGCGGTTGTTGCTGGTCTTGCCGGCAAGCTGGTGCGGACTCTTGCGCGAGGGCCGCTCGACCAGCACGCGCTGGACGCTGCCGATCATGTCGCGGCTGATCGACTGCGCATGCGCGGTGATCTTTGCCTGCAGTACGGCCAGCCGGCGCAGCTTTTCTTCTTCGGATACGGGATCCGCCAGGGCGGCCGCCGGTGTACCCGGCCGCGAACTGTAGACAAAGCTGAAGGACTGGTCGAAGCCGATGGCCTCGATCAGCTGCATGGTGGCGGCAAAATCCGCCTCGGTCTCGCCGGGAAAACCGACGATCAGGTCGGTGGAGATGCTGATGTCCGGCCGGACCGCGCGCAGCGCACGGATCTTTTCCCGGTACTCGGCCACCGTATGCCCGCGCTTCATCAGCGTGAGGATCCGGTCCGAACCGCTCTGCACCGGCAGATGCAGGTGATTGGCCAGCTTCGGCACGCGCGCGTAGGCCTCAATGAGCCGCTCGTTGAACTCACGCGGATG
Organism: Pseudomonadota bacterium; assembly: GCA_030836925.1. GTDB lineage: Bacteria > Pseudomonadota > Gammaproteobacteria > Steroidobacterales > SHZI01. The sequence continues at coordinate 168 of JAUPLK010000065.1, read as the reverse complement.
CGAGGTAGTGAAACGGATGCGCTCGATGCCCTCGATCAGCGCCACGTAGTCGATCAGCAGGGCCAGGTCGGCGAACTTGCCATCGTGGGTCGGGCCGCGGAAACCGTTGACGTTCTGGCCGAGCAGCGTGATTTCACGCACGCCCTGCGCCGCAAGCCCGGCCACTTC
>JAUPLK010000064.1 GCA_030836925.1 Pseudomonadota bacterium | reverse complement strand
CCTGGTCGATCCTGGTCACCTTGTCATCCTCGAACCAGACGATCACCCAGTGCTGCAGGGCTGTGCGGCTCTTGCCCGGCCTGAGGTAGTACATGTAGTCCCAGCGATCCTTGCGGAATCCCGTGCCGGCCACCGGTGTGCCAAGCAGAAATCGCACCTGGCTGCGGGTCATGCCGATCTGCACGGCGTCGATATCGGTCTGGTCGAGCAGATTGCCCTGCTGCACATCCACACGGTACACGCAGGCGGTGAGGCCGCAGAGCAATAGCGGCATGAGGAGTCGGGTCAGCAGGCTGCGCATCCGGGTTGGCCTCATGTTTCGGTGCTGGTAGCTGTGATGAAGCTGGTGGATAATCCGGCGCGATGATAGCCGATCGAAGCTGCTGATGGAGATCAACGACCTACGCAAGGCGGGGCTCAAGGCCACCACCGCCAGGTTGCGGATTCTCGACATACTGCAACAGGGCGGTGCGCCGCACCTCAGTGCCGAAGAAATCTACCGGCGCCTGGTCGCTGCCGGTGAGGAGGTCGGCCTCGCCACCGTGTACCGCGTGCTGACGCAGTTCGAGAATGCGGGGCTGGTCACGCGCCACAATTTTTCTTCCGACCATTCGGTCTTCGAGATCGGTTCGCGCAAGCATCACGACCACATGGTGTGCGCCGAGACCGGCCGGGTCATCGAGTTTTCCAGTGAGGAAATCGAGCGCCTGCAGCGCGACATCGCCCGCAAGCAGGGCTATGAACTGGTCGATCACAGCCTGGTGCTGTACGTGCGACCGCTGAAAATCGACTGAGCGGGCCTGCATGGCTGAGCCCGGCCTGCCTCTAGGCCCGGGTACCGGTCCCGCCGGCTGTCCTGGCGGGTTTTTTGCCGGCCGGCGTCGCCGCTGCCGCCAGCATCTCCTCTGCATGCGCCCGGGTCTGGGCGGTGATCTGCAGGCCGCCAAGCATCCGCGCCGTTTCTTCCACGCGTTCTGTTGCAGCGAGTTTCTGCACCGTCGTGCTGGTCTTGCCGCGCGCGGCCTGTTTGCGCACCGTGAAATGCTGGCTGGCCTGCGCCGCCACCTGCGGCAGATGCGTGACGCACAGGACCTGCCGGTTCCGGCTGAGTTCGCGCAGTCTGCGGCCGACGATTTCAGCGACTGCACCGCCGACCCCGGCATCCACCTCGTCGAAGATCAGCGTGGGCGCACCGTGTACCGCGGTGGCCACCACCTGTATGGCGAGATTGAGGCGCGACAGCTCGCCGCCCGAGGCCACGCGGCTCATCGGTGCCGGTGGCTGACCGGGATTGGCGCTGACCAGAAACTCGATGTCGTCGGCGCCATCCGGGCCGGTGGCTGCATCGGCCAGCGGCCTGATGCGCACCTCGAAGCGGCCCCCGCTCATTCCCAGGCTGGCCATGTTTTGCGTGATGTCGCGCGCCAGGTTTGCTGCCGCCTTTTTGCGCTGTGCGGTGAGTTCGGCAGCGAGCTGGTCCAGCATGCGGCGCTTTTCGGCAGCCTGGTTTTCCAGGCGGCTGCAGCTTTCCGCGTAGTTGCCCAGCTGTTCCAGTTCTGCGCTGAGCCGCACCTGTAGCGCAGGCAGTTCGTCTGCGGTGACGCGGTGCTTGCGGGCCGTTTCCTGCAGGGCAGCCAGGCGGTCATCGAGTTCGTTTTCCCGGGCCGGATCCTGGTCGAGGGTATCGATGCGCTGGCGAATCAGGTCGGCCGCTTCACGGATCTGGATGTCGGCCTCGGTCAGCAGTTGCAGCGCGGTGGCGAGGCCCGGATCGAAGTCCAGTACCTCGTTGAGTGCCTGCCGTGCCGAGGCGACGGCAGCCTGCGCAGAACCGTTGTCGTCCTCATAGGCGCGGCCCAGTGCCGTGTGCAGAGCGCTGGCGATCTGTGCACGGTGGTGCAGTGCGCGATGTTCGAGTTCGATTTCCGCGTATTCGCCCTGGCGCGGATTGAGTGCCAGCAGTTCGCTGACCTGGAAGGCCAGCAGCTCGCGCCGGCTCTCGCGGTCCTGCTCGAGCGTCAGCAGCTGGCGGTAGTCCTGTTCGGCGGATTTCCAGCTGCGCCACGCGTCGCGCACCGCATCGCGAAGGCCGCGTGTGTCTCCCGTGCTGTCCAGCACTTCGCGTTGCGTGCGCTTGTGCCGCAGGGACTGGTAGTCCTGCTGGCCACAGATATCGACCAGCAGTGCGCCCAGTTCACGCAGAGTCTGTACCGGAACCGGTCGCCCATTGATCCAGGCGCGCGAGCGGCTGTCGCTGCCGACCACCCGACGCAGTACGCAGTCGCCGGACTCCTCGCACAGTTCGTTTTCGGTGAGCCAGAGGCTGGCGGCCGGGTTGTCGTCGGTGTCGAAGGTGGCGCTGACTTCGAGGCGCTCGGCACCGCTGCGGATCGCCTGCGCGTCACCACGCTCGCCGAGCGCCAGCGCCAGCGCGTCGATGAGGATGGACTTTCCGGCGCCGGTCTCGCCGGTCAGCGTCGTGAAGCCGGGATCGAGATCGACCGCGACGGATTCGATGACGGCGAGGTCGCGAATATGCAACTCACGCAGCACTAGCCACCATCTGCTTTTGCGGGTGGCTGGATCGGGTTGCTGTCACGTGCGTCGCGACCCCAGAGCAGCTTGCTGCGCAGGATTGCGAAATAGTCGTAACCCACCGGGTGGATCAGTTCGATTCTTTCCCTGGCAGCGCGTACCTGGATGCTCCAGCCGGGCGCCAGCTGGCCCACCGGCTCGCCGTCGCAGCTGACGTCGGCGTGCTCGGACTGCGCGGCCCGCAACCGGACTTCGGCAACGCGCGTCGCGGGGATCACCAGCGGCCGGTCACTGAGTGTGTGCGGACAGATCGGGATCAGCAGCAGTGCGTCGAGGCTCGGTTCGACGATGGGCCCCCCGCAGCTGAGCGCATAGGCCGTGGAGCCGGTCGGTGTGGAGACGATAAAGCCATCGCCAAGATGGGTATTCACGTAGCGTCCATCGACGAAGGTCTGGTACTCGCACATGCGGCCGGTGGCGTGGCGCTTGACCACCACGTCGTTGAGTGCCGTGCCGCTTGCCACGATCTCGTCGCCATGGCGCAGGTCGACGAGCAGGAGCATGCGCTGTTCGCTGACATATTTGCCGGCCAGTACTTCATCAACTCTCGCGAGCATCTGCTCGGGACCGACATCGGCGAGAAAACCCAGCCGACCTCGATTGATGCCGAGCAGGGGGGTCTTGCGGCCGGCGATCCGGCGCGCGGCATACAGCATGCTGCCGTCCCCGCCGATCGCGATCACCAGGTCGGTACGCTGGGCAATCTTTTCGTCGGGCACGCGGCGCACCTGTCTGGGCAAGGCGCGAGCGCGCAGCGATTCGCTGGCCTGCACCTTGCGGCCGGCAGCGAGCAGGTGGGTGGTCAATACCTGCATCGAATCCAGCGTCCGCCGGTCCTGCGGGTTGCCCATCAATGCGATGGTGTTGAAGCGTACGGCGCTATTTTTATTTCTGGTCACAGGCGACCCCGGTGCAGGAACAGTTTTGCGCCCGCGATCCGGACGCAACAGCCATGCGCAACATAAAGGGTTGAGCCACGCCGCGGCAAGCTGCTGAAGCGGCTTTTCTGGCCGGCTGATTACCTTGACACCCGGAGAGGGCGATTGCTAGCGTTCCCCGACCAGGTAAACCCGGCCGCATGATCCTCAGGTTCCCCGCAAAGCATGAGCAGTGACTCGACCCGTCCCGTTCCTTCCGAGCGCGCACAGCACATTCTGCGCGCACTGGTGGAGCACTACATCCGCGACGGTCAGCCGGTCGGTTCCCGCACGCTGGCCTTGCAGGCCGGCCTGGATCTCAGTCCCGCCACCATCCGCAACGTGATGGCGGATCTCGAGGACCTGGGATTCATAACCTCGCCGCACACCAGTGCCGGGCGGATACCCACCGCGCGCGGTTACCGTTTTTTCGTCGACACCCTGGTGCGCCTGCAGCCGCTGGCCGAGCAGGAAGTGGTCAGGCTCCAGACCCGCATCCTGGAGCGCCAGCGGGGCGATGCCAAGGCGATAGTCACCACCGCTTCTTCGATACTCTCGGCCCTGACCAGCCTTGCCGGCGTCGTGACCCTGCCGCGGCAGGCGCATGTGACCCTGCGACATATCGAATTCCTGCCGCTGTCGGGGCAGCGGGTGCTGGCGATCCTGGTGGTCAACGACGCCGAAGTGCAAAACCGCATCCTCGACATGCCGCGCGATTACAGCGAAGACGAGTTGCGGCGTGCGGCCAATTATCTCAACCAGCAGTTCACCGGCCGGGATATCAGTGATGTGCGCGCGCGCCTGCTCGATGACATGGACGGTACCCGCGAATCGATGAACCGCCTGATGCTCGATACCATCGCCGACGCCGACAAGGGCCAGCAGAGCGGGCGAGACGCACCGGGTTATGTGTTGTCGGGCGAAACACAGTTGATGAACTTTCACGAACTTTCCGATGTGGAAAGGATCAAGCATCTGTTCGAGGCCTTTGGCGAGCAGCGGGAGATCCTGACCCTGCTCGATCGCAGCCTGGAGGCCGACGGCGTGCAGATCTTCATCGGCGAGGAATCCGGCTACCGGATGCTGGACAATTGCACCATCGTCGCCGCGCCGTATTCCGTGGACGAGCATATCGTCGGGGTGCTGGGCGTGATCGGACCCACGCGGATGGCCTATGAGCGCGTCATCCCCATCGTGGATATCACGGCAAGGCTGGTTGGCGCGGCCTTGAATTCCACGCCTTGAGTCCCCACATTGCCGGGGCGGGCGGGGGTCCGCCCGGTTTCCTGCGCCTGCCCGAATGCCGTATCCAGGAGTGATGCCATGCCCGATACCGAACAGCCCACCGCGCAGACAGCCGATGCCGGAGGTGGTGAGCCGGGTCCAGCACCGGATCCGGTCGCAGAACTCCACGAGGCGCTGAGCCGGGCCGATGCCACGGCGGCAGACAACTGGAACCGGTATCTGCGTTCGGTAGCCGAGCTCGAGAACGTGCGCAAGCGCGCAGCGCGTGATGTCGAGGCTGCACGTCGCGCGGGCGTCGAGAAGCTGGCCAGCGAACTGCTGGCTATCGCCGATACCCTGGAGATGGGACTGGAGTCAGGCGCCACGGCCTCGGCCGAGAGCCTGCTGGCCGGCAAGCAGGCCACGCTGCGCCTGCTGCAGGCCGCATTCGAGAAATTCAACATCGAGGTGGTCGATCCGACCGGCTACCGCTTTGATCCGCAGCTGCATGAGGCCATGAGCATGCAGCCGTCGAATACCGCCGAGCCGAACTCGGTGCTGGCGGTACTGCAGAAGGGCTACCGGATCGGTGACCGGCTGCTGCGGCCGGCGCGGGTGATCGTGGCTGGTGAGCCGGTGGTGTCCGATGCCCCCGTGCGCGATGCGCCGGCAGGTGGCGAACCTGCTTGAAAACCACCGATCTGCTCCCATTAATGGTCGCAGGACAGGTTATTTCATTTACGACAGCAATATTTCCAACGGAGCGACTAGATGAGCAAGGTAATCGGCATAGATCTGGGCACAACCAACTCCTGTGTTGCAGTGATGGAGGGCGGCAAGCCCAAGGTCATCGAGAACAGCGAGGGTGACCGGACCACGCCGTCCATCGTCGCCTTCACCAAGGACGGTGATGCGCTGGTCGGCCAGGCTGCCAAGCGGCAGGCGGTGACCAATCCGGGAAATACGCTGTTTGCCGTCAAGCGGCTGATCGGTCGCAAGTTCAAGGACGAGGTGGTGCAGCGCGACATCAGCATGGTCTCCTACAAGATCGTCGGTGCCGACAATGGCGACGCCTGGGTGGAAGCCGGTGGCAAGAAGATGGCCCCGCCGGAAATTTCTGCGCGCGTCCTGATGAAGATGAAGAAAACTGCCGAAGACTATCTGGGTGAGCCGGTGACCGAGGCCGTGATCACCGTGCCGGCTTATTTCAATGACTCCCAGCGGCAGGCGACCAAGGACGCAGGCCGAATTGCCGGCCTGGACGTCAAGCGCATCATCAATGAGCCAACCGCGGCGGCGCTCGCCTATGGCATGGACAAGCAGCGCGGCGACCGCAAGATCGCGGTCTATGACCTCGGTGGCGGTACCTTCGATATTTCCATCATCGAGATTGCCGAGATCGACGGCGAGCACCAGTTCGAGGTGCTGGCCACCAACGGCGATACCTTCCTCGGCGGCGAAGACTTCGATCTGCGCGTGATCGAGTATCTGGCCGGCGAGTTCCAGAAAGAGAGTGGTGTGGACATTCGTCGCGACCCGCTCGCCATGCAGCGCCTCAAGGAGGCCGGCGAGAAGGCCAAGGTGGAGTTGTCCTCGCTGCAGCAGACCGAGGTCAACCTGCCGTACATCACCGCTGACGCGAGTGGTCCGAAGCACCTCAATATCCGTCTCACGCGCGCCAAACTCGAGTCGCTGGTCGAAGACCTGGTGGAGCGCACTATCGTTCCGTCGAAGACCGCGCTGAAGGATGCCGGCCTCAAGGTCACGGATATCGACGATGTGATCCTGGTTGGCGGCCAGACGCGCATGCCGAAAGTCCAGGAGGCGGTGCGCAACTTCTTCGGCAAGGAGCCGCGCAAGGACGTCAATCCGGACGAGGCCGTGGCGGTTGGTGCCTCGATCCAGGCTGGCGTGCTGTCCGGGCAGGTCAAGGACGTGTTGCTGCTCGATGTCACCCCGCTGTCGCTGGGCATCGAGACCATGGGCAGCGTCATGACCAAGCTGATCGAAAAGAACACCACGATCCCGACCCGTGCAACGCAGACCTTTTCAACCGCTGATGACAACCAGACGGCGGTGACGATCCACGTGCTGCAGGGTGAGCGTGACCAGGCCCGCCACAACAAGTCGCTGGGCCGCTTTGACCTGTCGGATATTCCGGCAGCACCGCGCGGCATGCCGCAGATCGAGGTCACGTTCGATATCGATGCAAACGGCATCCTTAACGTATCGGCAAAGGACAAGGCCACCGGCAAGGAGCAGAAGATCGTCATCAAGGCCTCGAGTGGTCTGTCCGAGGACGAGATCAAGCGCATGGTCAACGAGGCCGAGAGCCATGCCGAGGAAGATCGTCAGTTCCGCGAGCTGGTGGATGTGCGCAATCAGGCGGATGGCCTCGTGCATACTACCGAGCGGATGCTGCGCGAACTCGGCGACAAGGTCAGTCCCGCCGAGCGTGGCCCGATCGAGTCAGCGCTGTCCGAAGCCAGGGAAGCGATCAAGGGCGACGACAAGGCCAGGATCGAGCTCAAGGCCAAGGCGCTGGCGGAGGTTTCCGCGTCACTGGCGCAGCAGGCCTCTGCGCAGGGCGCGCCCGGGGATGGCGCCGGTGCTGCCAGTACCGGCGGCAGCAGCCAGGACGGTGTGGTCGATGCCGAGTTCGAAGAGATCAAGGACGGCAAGGACCAGTCCGGCAAGGCCTGAGGTGCGCGGGGTTCCGGCCCCTGACTGGCTGACAGGACCGACGGGCGGCCTGGTGCGGTGCACCGGGCCGCGTTTGCATTGCTGAACCAAGCGGATGGCACATGACGAAGCGCGACTATTACGAGGTGCTCGGTGTTGGCAAGGATGCCAACGAGGCCGATATCAAGAAGGCCTACCGCCGCCTGGCCATGAAGTTGCATCCAGACCGCAATGCCGGTGACACCAAGACCGAGTCCGAGTTCAAGGATGTCAAAGAGGCCTATGAAGTCCTCTCTGACCAGCAGAAACGTGCGACCTACGACCAGTTCGGGCATGCCGGACTCGATGCGCAGGTCGGCGGCGG
>JAUPLK010000292.1 GCA_030836925.1 Pseudomonadota bacterium | reverse complement strand
GCTGACATCGGCCATGCCGTGACCTTGGCTCCGCCGGGGACCAGTTCACGCAGGTGTGCGAGGGACAGGACGTATACGCGCAGATAATCAGAGCTGTCGAAGACCAGGCCGACATAAGGGATGCAACCGAAAGCATCGCAGGCGGCCTCGAGTTTTGGGAAATCCTTGTTGTATAGATTCAGGTGCGTGTGTTCGGTGCCCGGTGACCTGCTTCGTGCCTTGACGGAAATGCCAAAGGGACGACTCAGCTTTGTGGATCTTGCGATGAGATCGATCCCGGTGTGATCAACGCGTGCGCATTCGAAACCAGACGACGAAAGGTAGTAAAGAACAACGGCCTCCCCGAAGTCTCCAGTGATCTTGGCGTGACGCGTGCTTTTTGCGAAGTCCATGTTTGATCAGCGTCGTCGACGCTTCAGGTCAGGGCCGTTATGTCTGCAGCGAACTGTCAAACGATTCAATTTGCTTGAGCGTCTTTCCGTTCTTGTCTTTCCACGCTGTAAGACCATTGGCGTGTCCGCCATGATAGAACTCACGCTGCGACCAGTGCGCGGTCTGTTGCTTCGACCAGACTTTTCAGGAAGCGGATCGACTTCTCAAGATCCTCACGCTTCACGAGATGGGGGGCGGCAGGAGCGCCAGCAGTATGGGGCTTCGAGCGATGCACGGCATCTCCGCGCTTGATAATGAGTTCGTCGAGGGTCTTTTTTGCCTTCGGTACATCAAAGTGCTGCCATTCCCACCCGGTTGTGACATCAACCTCCAGAAAGTCGGAGAAAAGTTTCTTGGTTTTCTCTGCGTTGGGGTTGTTGAATCGTTTGAGTTCATCTTCCAGGCGACCTGTGACGAACTTCCCGATCTGGCTGCCATTGACGGCTTTTAGTCGCGCCTGTACCTCTTCGCGTGCCCGATCTTCGACATAGGTTTCCCAAGCCGTGAGTGCCATGACGAGCCCAGCGCGCTTGAGAACCTCAGCATTCTCCGGCGGGGGCTTGGGCATGGAATCAAAGTGAGCGAGAAGATCCTCGGCATCCTTGATTGAACTCTCAAACGTGATCCTGGCTTTGGACATGGTGATATGAGTTCCAACTGCTGATTACAATACCGAACCGACGCGCTACACCCCGCTGGGCCGATGGTTGGCATGCCGGTGAAGCATGGTTTTGAGTTTAGTACAGGTGGGGGGATCGCGGCTGAAGCCGCTCCCACCGGAAGTCGCTCCTACAGCCCGGAGAGATCGATGTCGTGCAGGCCGCACTCGCGCTTGAGGCCGAAGAAGCGCGTTTCCTCGGCGTTGTTGACCGCGTGTATCGGTTTGGTGGTGTGCATGTCGCCGACCGAGATGTAGCCCTTTTCGAACAGCGGGTGATAGGGCAGCTCGTATTGCTTGAGATAGCGGTAGACGTCGCGATCCGACCAGTCGGCGATCGGGTGCACTTTCCAGCGTTCGCCCTGGGCCTTGAGGAAAGGCACGTTGCTGCGGCTCGATGACTGGCTGCGGCGCAGGCCGGCAAACCAGCTGCCGACCTTGAGTTCGCGCAGGGCGCGTTCCATCGGTTCGACCTTGTTCTCGCGGTTGTAGGCTTCGATGCCGGCGAGGCCAAGTTGCCAGCGCTGGCCGTGCCGGCTCTCCTGCCAGGCCGGGCTGCGCGGGCTGCGGTACACCTGCAGGTTGAGCTTGAGGCGCTCGGTGAGTTGATCGACGAAGGCGTAGGTTTCCGGGAACAGATAGCCGGTGTCGATGAACACCACCGGGATGCCCGGCCGCTGGCGGGTCACGAGGTGCAGCAACACAGCAGCCTGGATGCCGAAGCTCGAGGTCAGTACATGTTCGCCCGGCAGATGTTCCAGAGCCCAGGCCACGCGCTCTTCGGCGGACAGGGATTCGAAGTTCTGGTTGCAGTGGGCGACCGCCTGGGCGCGGGTTTCCTGCTCATCGAACAGGATCCCCGGCCCCTCGGCGGGGGTGGGGGCGCTGCCCAACGTGGAGACCAGTGTGGCGGCTGAGGGCACTCGCGAACTCCTGCGGCTCAGTGATCTGATGCGACAGGCTGCACGCTAACCGGCTCATTGCGGGCTGGGAACGACATTGTTGTTATCCGGCCATAACCGCCTTGTATAAGACCTTGGCCTGGCTCCCGGCGGGTAGTGGCGGAATCTGGCAGCGCTTCGGTTAGAATCGCTCCAGAATCACCAACACCATCAAGGCCCTCCTGACTTGGACACTCTGCGTACCATCTATCACACCACCAAGATGCGGCTCGGTTTCCTGATCGCGGCCTGTGCGCTGGCCGGGATTGCGGTCAGCCCGGCTTCCGATCTGGCCGCCTGGCAGATCGCAGTACTCGGCGTGGCAACCCTGCTGTCTTCCGCGAGTGCCGGTGCCTTCAACCAGCTCTGGGAGGCCGACATCGACCGCATCATGCGGCGTACCTCGACGCGGGCCTTCGTCACCGGCCGCTTTGCCGTGACCCCGGCCTGGTACATCGGCATTCTGCTGGTGCTGGTTCTGTCGGTCGTGGCCGCGGCGCTGGCGACCAATGCCACCGCTGCCTTCTACCTGTTCCTCGGCGCGTTTACCTATGGCGTTGTCTACACGGTCTGGCTGAAGCGACGCACCTGGCTCAACATCGTGATCGGCGGACTGGCCGGGAGCTTTGCCGTGATGGCAGGTGCTGCCGCGGTCGGTGCCGAGCTCGCGCCGGCACCGCTGATCCTTGCCGTGGTGCTGTTTCTCTGGACGCCGCCGCACTTCTGGGCGCTCGCTTACGCCTGTCGCCGGGACTATCAGGCGGCCGGTGTGCCGATGCTGCCGGTGGTGGTTGCCGATCGCGTCGCTACCATCACGATTCTTGCCCACACCGTCCTGCTCGTGCTGCTGTCGGTGATCCCGTTCTGGCTGGGCATGGGCTGGATCTACCTGGTCAGTGCCGTGGTCGGTGGCGTGGTCTTTCTGCGTTCCTGCATCGTGCTCGTCTACAAGCCGACCATCCCGCAGGCGTGGCGGGTGTTTGCGGCCTCCATCGTGCAACTCGGGTTGCTGCTGACGG
>JAUPLK010000291.1 GCA_030836925.1 Pseudomonadota bacterium | reverse complement strand
TCATAGGCCCCGATCAGGCGCTTGCCCGCCGCATAGGCGATGGCCGGCACGATCACCGCGCCCGCCAGGGCAAGTCCCGCGAACAGCAGCAGCCAGCCAATGATAGTCGTGAACAGATTGCGCATGGACGCATTGTCCCACTTATGCGCGATCTGTCATAACCTGTGGGCTGATCCGGGTACCGGGCTGCAGGGGCTTCGTTGCGCACGGCTGCGGCGCAGCCGTGAATGCCGTCGACGACGGCGCAGCATCATGAACCACACGCCGGCATGCAGGCAGCCGGCACTGATCAGCAGCAGGTAGCCGAGGACCCAGCCGGGATCAGGCAGCCAGATCCCCGAAGCCAGCGCCAGGATGCCGAGCAGCAGATACAGGAATGGCAGGGCTGCATAGAGGTAACCGGGAAGCCAGACGCGCCTGTAAAGCAGGCGGCGCGCGGGTCCCCTGGAAGCTGCCTGCCGGGCTGTTGCTGGTTGGTTGCGCATGTTGCCGCCTGTGGCGGTAAGTGTCGCTGGCAGCCAGCTGCCTGTCTGTGTCCAGACTCACAGGGCCGGCGGATCAGTCGAAGCCGGGTACTGCGGCCGGGGCCAGCGCGACAGGAGGGTGGCCCATGAGTTGCTGCGTCTTGCGGCGCAGGCTCTGCAGTTCGGCGGTTTCACCGCCACTGAGCAGGCCACGCACCAGGCCGGCCAGATCCTTCTTCTTGCCGGTGGCTTGCCGCAGTTCGGCGTCGAGGTCATGAAAGACGGTTGTGGCGCGTGCACTGACCGGGCCGGTCGACGAGGTGGTGCGCAGGCTGCTTACCTTGCTGCCCCATTCCCGCAGGCTGGCAATGGTTTGCACATAACGTGTTTCCGATATCGTTCCGGAGTCGAGCAGGGCGCGCAGGGCAAAATATTCGGCCAGGCCTTCATCGATCCAGTCCTGATCATCAGGCGTTTCGAGGTCCGCCAGCAGCACATGCACCATCTCGTGCACGATGGTGCTGGTGCCGTTTTCACTGATCAGTGGCCGGTTGGCATGGATGAAAATCGAGTTGGGTGCCGACAGCGCGCCGAGCCACATCGGTTCAGCCGCTGCAACGATGTTCAGGTAGGCGGGTCCTTTGCCGAGTGCCGGGACCAGTTCCGGCAGGGTCCAGCGCAACAGCCCGAGCATGGCGAGCCGTTCCATGCGGATCCCGCGCGGCGCCGATACCGTGATCTCGCTGCCGGCAATCACGTCACGTCGTGTGCCGATGTCACCGGCGATGATCCAGCCAAGCGGGCGGGCTTTCCGGTGCCCCGGGTTCGTGATCAGCATCCTTCCGGCCGGGTCAGGCAGGTAGGGCGTGATGACCGACCAGCCCCTGGGTGCGGCCAGGGCCAGCACGCCATGCAAGGCGCTGCCCTTCGTGAGTCGCCAGGCCGTAATCGGGAAGGCCTTTTCGCCGCGAAATATCGCCAGCTTGCTGCCCACCCAGGCATCGTGGCTGGATGCATCCCGGGCCGAGCGTCGGTGCGTGAGCCGGACCTGATAGCGCAGCTCGCCGCCGTTCGCCGGTGGATTCCAGATCAGTTTGCTGCCAGTGCGCCTGACTTGCCCGTCACCACCTGGTTTGCCGGTCAGGGACCCGGCGGACAGCTGCAGTTCGCGCAGATGGCCCTTGCTCTGCTCCACGACGATGCGTGCCTCGGCACTGGCGGTGTCACTCGACAGCTTCAGTTCATAGCGCAGCCTGATCGCATCGGCTGGTGCCGATGCCGACCATGCCTGCAGACCGACCAGCAGGAGCAGGGTTGCAGTGAGACCGGCGCAGGCGTGCCGGGCGGCTGCCACAGGAATCAGGACAGATCCTCCTGGACGATGAACTCGCGCAGTTCACCTGCCAGTTCCTTGCAGGCAGCGGTCTCGGTGCGGGCCACAAACGGCAGCGGCAGGATCAGTGCCGGCACCATCGAGCTGCCGTGGACATCGGTGCTGACCTTGCCGGCAGCACTGGATGCTTTCAGGTCCCAGACCCTGGCCGTATAGGCGCCATCGTCCTCCCACCAGACCAGGCCAAAGCAGCCGCCACCGGCCGGACTGGCGGCGCAGCTCATGCCGCCGCCGTCAGAGGTCTTCTTCGTGCTGCCATTGACCAGGACCAGATAACGCACGCCACTGGCACTGATCCGCTCGCTCACGCCAGGACGTGCGAGCAGTTCCGGCAGATCCCTGATCTCCTGCGGCATGGTGCGCGGCTCCAGCCACGGAAACAGTTCATCGAGAAACTTCTCGCGTGGATACACGTTGACTGCCGTCGCGCCGTCATCGAGTTCGTCATCCATGCACTGGAGAAAGTCAACGCCGGTACGGTTGCCCTTGTGGTAGCTCGTCGCGATGACCACCACTGACTCGTGGTCTTCGATGCCGGTGGCAGAGTTCTTCACGCCTTCGACACGGCTGGTGACGCAGCCTGCGCAGATGCTGCTCGCGAGAGCCGTTAGCAACAGGCCGCGCGCGGTCCGTTCAGTTGCTTTCATCGGTGCTGGCATCGGATTTCTCCCGCAGCAATTGGTCTATTCCGGGCTGGCTGGCAAACTCGATGCTGATGGTGGCGGCCGCATCGCGCATGGCGAGAATGGTCGCCTGCTCCATCGAGCGTGCCGGTTTGAGGGTGTTCTTGCCGGCCTCGCCATAGCCACTCAGCTTCCAGGTCGTGATCAGTTCGCCTTCAGACCCGTATACGCGGAGAGTGTAGCGTATCCAGACCGCATACTGGTCTGATGTCGACTGTTCCGGCAAGGACATCTCAAAGGCATCGATGACCGGTTCGATGATGACATCAAGGCTGGCCGGATTGTCTGCTGTGGGCAAGGCGCCGGTGTGCGCTGTGTCGCGAAACAGGCGCTTGCCGAGCCGGTCGAACAGCCCGACATGGGCTGCTCCGAGCGCGATGTCCCAGGCGGCTTGTCCTTCCTGGTCTGCGCTATGGCGGTATGCCGAGAAGGCCGGGGTGTAGTAGAGCCCGGCGCGCAGCGGCAGTGATTGAACCAGGGGTTCAGGGACGCGATCCGGGATGACGAGTGACTGGCTGCAGCCAG
>JAUPLK010000290.1 GCA_030836925.1 Pseudomonadota bacterium | reverse complement strand
GCCACAAACCGCCCGCCAGTGTCACGCCGATCATCAATGCGGCGGTCGCGCTCATGGCTTGCGTTCCGCAGCCGGCGCAAGGCGTACGGCAGATGCCGCACGGTCGTAGATCGTGGCCAGCGCAAACTGCGCCTGCACGCGATAGCTGAGCAGCCGCTCGCGCTGCTCGCCGAGTGCATCGATGGCCATGGCCTGCAGGCGCTGCTCTTCAAAGGCACGATCACGCGCCAGCGCCGCCTGCATGTTGCCGATACGCGGTGCGAGCGCGGTGATCCGCGCGGCAAAGCGCTCCAGTTCTGCCGGCGTATCCCGCCGCGCAGACAGGCCCGATGCATGGGCGTCCTGCGCCTTCTCCAGCAGCACATCGAGCTGCGCGAGATTGCGCTGTTGCTGCCACAGCCGGTACTGATAGTCGCGATCCAGATCCCAGCTCAGCACGCCCTTGAGCAGGCGGTGGCGCTCGCCGGCATCACCGGCGGCTTCGTTGGCCAGCACGGGGTTTGCGCCGAGGGCCTCGAGTCGTTGCCAGCGGTCGAGTTCTGCCGTGGTCGCGAGTCCGACGACATCGCGGGACCGGGCCACCCGCTCCAGCCGTGCCGCGAGTTCATCGCGCCGCGCCTGCAAGCCATCGATTCCCGCCTGGTCGAGGCCGGCGGCAACCCGCGCCTCGCGCTGGCCATGGGCCATGCGGCGGGTATTCACCATGTCCTCGAAGGCCGCCAGTTTCGACTGCCACTCATCGAGGTTGGCAGACAGTGCGGCCAGGTCGCGCACATTGCGCAGGCCTTCCTGAAAGCTGTGCCGTGCGACGAGGTCGTACAGATAACGGTTCTCGACGCTGTCCGGCAGCTCCTCGAGCTGCCAGTACCAGCGGCCGATGCGCGCGTCGTCGGCGACGAGCATGGCCGGCACCAGCTGGCCGGAGCGACTGCCGGCGATCGCCGCATCGAGCCTGCCGATCTCGGCATCGTAGGCAGCCAGCGCCGCCTGATAACCGGCCGCAGCCTCGCTGTGCGCATCGAGCCGGGCCCAGGCATAGGGAATCGCGAGCAGCGATTCCTGCACCGCGCTGTCGAGCAGGTCGCGCTCGCGCAGTTCCAGCCACGGCGTCAGTGCAGCGCGGTAGTCCTGGGTGGCGGCATCGGCCCAGCCGGCACCGAGCAGCGCCTTGGCGGAGAAGGGTCCGTTCAACCGCACGCGGGCCAGCACCGGACGCGCCTCGCTGTCGCGGCCCAGCTGCAGCCAGAGATAACCGAGCGCGAGATTGGCCTTGTCGCGCAGATCGCGCAGTTCGGCGGTATCGGCAGCGCCCCGACCCAGCTGCTCGAGCTGGCGGATCGCCTCCTCCGTCCGGTCGAGTCGCAGCAGCGCAACGCCCAGGTTGTAGCGCGCATAGGCCACCCAGCTCTCCGGTCCCTGCCAGCCATCCAGCAAGCTCACCGCTGCATCGAAACGGCCGAGCGCGAGATAGGCCTGTGCCTTGAGCATCGGCAGCTCGGCAGCGAGGCTGCCCGGCAACTCGCCCGCCACCCGGTCGAAGGCATCGAGGGCCTCGGCGTGCAGGCTGCGCTGGTAGCGCACCTTGCCCAGATAAAACCAGGCCCGGTTGCGCACCTCGGCTTCAGTGGAGTCCTGCAACAGGCGGCTGAAAATCTGCTCGGCGCGGATATGCTGCCCGTAGTGCAGGTACAGGCCGCCGAGCAGCAGCTCGGATTCGGCCTCGTGATTGCCGACGCGACCACTGTCGCGCGCCACCAGCAGATGCGTCAGCGCATCGAAGTGCTCGTCCTGATAGAAATGGAACAGCGTCTCGCCGTAGTAGAGATCGCGCACCACCGAGCCACTCACCGCTTCGGCAGCGCCAACCGACGTGCTGCCGGCGGCAAGCAGCAGCACCATCAGCCCACGCAGGCTGTGGCCCACGCCACGGATGCTGTCAGCAGTGGAAAACACAGGCCAGCCCTACTCCCACTCGCGAACCATGAACTCGGGTTGCTGCGCACTCTGCCGGTCGGAGATGCGCAGTTCGACGAACTTGGCACCGACGCCTTTCTCGACCTTCAGCGTGGCACCGCGCCGGTAGTCGCGCGCATGCGGACCCTGGCCGGTAAAGACTGCCGTGAGTTCGTGCTCGCCGGTCTTCAGGTTGCCCAGATAGAGACGGTGCACCCCGCCGCGCAGCAGGGCCTGGACCTCGCGCTCGGTGTACAGGTAGTTGCTGATCGGCTTGTCATCGATCTTCAGCTGCACCGAATCCAGCGCAAAGAACTCGCCGACATCCATCGAAACGAATACCGCAACCTGCGTGTTGGCGGGGAACAGCAGCTCCTCCTCCAGCATGAACAGCTCGCGGTTGAGATCCAGCACTTCATCCTTGAGTGCCTGCATCCCGGTATCGACGCTGGCGACGGCGGCCACCGGTGCCGGGACCGCAGCCGCCGGTTCGCTGGCGCCGGCCGCTCTCGCAGCCAGCGCACCACCCAGCAGGATTGCAGTCATGCAGATGTTCATGGTCAGACGGTTCATCGCTTTACTCCACTGCGGTCGGCAGCATTCATTCCAGGATCAGGGCAGCCAGTTCATCGGCGTAGGTCGTTGCATCGTCGGCGCGGTAGCCGGCATGCACATGCCGGACGGTGCCGTGCGGATCGACGAGCACGGCGAAAGGCAGCGTGGAAGGATCGTACTGACGCACCACCGACTGATCGGCGTCATGCAGCACCGTGATACCGAGGCGCCTGGCGGCATCACGGGCCGGCTGCTCGTGCGGGTCGATGTTGACCGCGAGCACGCGCAGGTTCGCTTCACCATAGCGCTGCTGCAGGTCGCGCATCAACGCAAGCTGGTCGACGCAGCGCTTGCACCAGTCCGCCCAGAAACTGAGCAGCACCACCTGCCCCCGATACTCCGACAAGCGATGATTGACGTAATTGGTGCCGGATTTATTTTTCAGGGCGAAATCGGGTGCCGGCTGGCCGGCGAGGCCGGAACTGGCCGGCAGCGTGATCGGCAGAAGGAGTACCGCCAGCAGCAGCGCACGACACATGCGGCGTGCGCACCCCTGCGGGGCAACAGCTCT
>JAUPLK010000289.1 GCA_030836925.1 Pseudomonadota bacterium | reverse complement strand
AGGGCCAGAATTGCCAGACCGTTCCAGAATGTTAGCGGGATCGATTGCTGTTTCACTTTCCAGTCCTCCTTGTTTTATTTTCCAGTTCTCCACCTTGCCAGACGGCGCCATTGCCGACGACGGCTCTAGCCAGCCGAGAAATAGTCGCTGAACACGCGAGCGAACAGCAGCGGCACTTCGAGACTCATCGAATGTCCGACGTATGGAAACACTTCAAGCCGGCAATTGGGCAGTATCCTGGCCATTTCATCGATGTGCTCGCGTGGGATCCAAGAATCAAGCTTGCCATATAGCACCAGATGTTCGTGGGCCATTGCCGGCATCCTTGCGGCGAGCGCCCTCGAGTCCCATTCGAGCGCAAGATTGTGCGGTGTGCCGAACCATATCCCGTCCGAAAGTACGCGCGTGCGATCCACCAGGTGCCGGAACACGCCCCGTTGCAACTCTGTTGTGGTGTCCGCAAACTGCGGCATTTGGCCTGCCACCAGCGACTCGGGCCGAAACAGCGTCGGCGCTGCACTGGCCAGGCCGGCGAAGGCGACATCAGGATCGGCTTTCATCTGCGAGAGTACGCCGATCTGTCCGGGCGCGAGCTGCAGGCCGAGCGGCGTCACCGGGTCGAGCATCAGCACCTTGCTGAAGCGCCCCGGCTGCAGCGCGAGCATATGCGAGCAGATGATGCCCCCGGTCGAGTGTCCGTAGAGATGGCAGCGGTCGATGCCGAGCGCGTCGACCAGGCCGAGCATGTCGCGCGCATGCGTCTCCATCGAGTAGTTGGAGTAGTCTTGCGTGGGTTCCGGCTTGTCGGAGTCGCCGCAGCCGCGCCATTCGGCAGCGATGACATGGATCGTCTGCGGCAGAAGCGGCAGCACCAGATCCAGCCAATCGGCGCAGCCAAGGTTGCCATGCACCGCGAGCACGACGTTGTTACCCGCGCCATGCTCGGTGTAGTTGATATGCAGGTTTCCGACTTTAACGCGAGGCATCCTGCCCTTGTCCTCCCACGCTTGTCGCGCCGCGCCGACCAGTGCGCCCGGATACGCTTTCCCGAGACGCCCTACTGGATATTCATTACCGCCACATGATCAGGAACCACCAGCGCCGCTTCCGTCGCGGCGACGACCTGATCAACCGACACGCCGGGCGCGGTTTCCAGCAACGTTGCCCGGCCTTCCGGAAACGCCACGACGGCCAGCTCGGTTACCAGCAGATCGATCGGGCGGGCCGTGGTGAGCGGCAGCGTGCATTGCTTGACGAGCTTCGACTTGCCCTTTGCGGTGTGCTGCATCGCGATCACCACGCGCTTGGCACCTGAAGCCAGATCCATGGCGCCGCCCATGCCCGGGACCATCTTGCCCGGGATGGTCCAGTTGGCGAGCCTGCCGCTGCTGTCGACCTGCAGACCGCCGAGCACGGTCATGTCGAGGTGGCCGCCGCGAATCAGGCCGAACGACATGGCGCTGTCGAACGTGCAGGCGCCGGGCAGCGCCGTCACGGGCCGGCCGCCGGCATCGGTCAGCAAACGATGGTGCATCCCCTCGTCCGGCACGGCGCCGGTGCCGATCAGCCCGTTTTCGGACTGGAAGAAGACGCGCATGCCCGTGGGCACGAAATTCGCGACCTGGGTGGGAATGCCGATGCCGAGGTTCACGAGCATGCCATCGCGCAGTTCGAGCGCGATGCGTTTGGCAATGACGGTCTGGGCATCCACGCAAATTACTCCTGGGCAATGAGGTAGTCGACGATTGAGCTGGGCGTCATGACATGATCGGGGGCGATGACCCCCACCGGGACGACGTTGTCGGCGTCCACGATCACCGTGTCCGCGGCCATCGCGATGACCGGATTGAAATTGCGCGCAGTGAGCGCGTAGGAAAGGTTGCCAAGGTAGTCGGCCAGGAAGGCATTCACCAGCGCAAAATCCGCATGCAGCGCGGGTTCGACCAGGTAGTCCTTGCCGCCCACCGTCACTTTCTGTTTTCCTTCCTCGACCAGGGTTCCCACTCCGGTAGCGGTCAGGATTCCGCCTAGCCCATAGCCGCCGGCTCGGATGCGCTCGATCAGCGTACCCTGCGGCACGAGCTCAACCTGAAGCTCGCCCGCGATCATCTGCTGCTGGGTTTCGGGATTGAGGCCGATGTGGCTCACGATGGCCTTGCTCACGAGTCGGGCGTGTATCAGCTTGCCAATGCCTAGGTTGGGCATCGCCGTATCGTTTGCGATCACGGTCAGATCCCGCTTGCCCTGCCGCACCAGCTCGTCGATGATCCGTCCCGGCGAACCGACGGCCATGAAGCCGCCGATCATCAGGCTTGCCCCGTCGGGGATCTTTGCCACTGCCTCGCTGATTAGAATCGTCTGCATGCTGGCTCCAGTCAGTTGTCAGCGGCCCGCTGCTATTGCGCCAGCCAGGCGCCGTCCATCGGCAGGGCTGCTCCGCGGATCTGCGAGGCGGCGTCCGAGCAAAGAAACACCGCCAGCTGGCCGAGCTGCTCGGGCGTTGCGAACTCCTGGGAGGGCTGCTTTTCGCCGAGGAGTCGTGCACGTGCCTGCTCTCCCGTGAGCTTGTCTCGCGCCGCCATGTCGTCGATCTGCTTTTGCACCAGCGGCGTCAGCACCCAGCCGGGGCAGATGGCGTTGCAGGTCACGCCGCTGGTCGCCGTCTCCAGCGCCACCACCTTGGTGAGGCCGATCAGCCCGTGCTTGGCGGCAACGTAGGCGGCCTTGTTGGACGAGGCGACCAGACCATGAACCGAGGAGATATTGATAATGCGGCCCCAGCCACGCGTTTTCATTTGCGGCAGCGCCGCCCGGATCGCATGGAAGGCGGCGGAAAGGTTGATGGCGATGATTGCATCCCAGCGGTCGACCGGAAACTCCTCTACCGGCGCCGTATGCTGAATGCCGGCGTTGTTGACAACGATATCGACCCGACCCAGTTCGCGCGTGGCGAATGCGATCATGGCCTCGATTTCATCGGCCTTGGACATGTCGGCCGGGCTGTAGGCAGCCCTGATGCCGCCCTTGGCCAGTTCGCTGCACAAGGCATCGATTTGTTCTCGCGGGCCGAAGCCGTTGAGCAGGACATC
>JAUPLK010000288.1 GCA_030836925.1 Pseudomonadota bacterium | reverse complement strand
AAGGCGCTCCCACAAGATGGCGCTCCCACAAGAAGGTGCTCCTAAGGGTGCGATTCTTTGGCCTACAATGGAGCCCCGCCATATGGAGTGTGTTGCTGTGTTGAATCAATCCACGAGTGCGCGCGCGGCGTTCAAGAGCCTGTTTGTCCTCGCGCTGGCCATCGGTCTGGCCGCCTGCGCCTCCGGTCCGGATATCCGGGTGGATGGCGATCCAAACGTGAATATCCCCGCCTACCGTACTTTCGGATTCTTCAGTTCGGTGGCGACCGACAAGGCAGGTTACTCGACGATACTCACGACCCGGCTCAAGGATGCGACCCGTCGTGAACTGGAGAAGCACGGTTATGTCTATGCGGAGAGCGATCCGGAGCTGCTCATCAACTTCAATCTGAACGTGGTCGACAAGACCGAGATCTACAGCACACCGGGTAGTACGGGCTATGGCTACTACGGTTACCGCTCCGGCATGTATGGCGGATGGGCCGGTTATCCGCCGGAAATTGAGTCACGCAATTACCGGCAGGGTACGCTGGGTATCGATGTGGTCGATGCCGCAAAAAAGGCGCTGGTCTGGCAAGGCGTGGCCGAAGCGCGTGTCACCAAGAAGATGCGCGAGAATCCCGGCAACACGCTCGACACGATCGTCACCGAAATCCTCGCCAGTTTCCCGGCAAAGAACGCGGTATCCGGGCAGCCGGCCCGCTAGCAGGTCGGAGCGCCGCAGGAGCGCCGTAGGAGCGCCTTCAGGCGCGATCTTTTTGGCCTGGAATCGCGCCTGAAGGCGCTCCTGCGGGCGGTTCCTCTGCCGTATAGGCCTGGTGCAGCGCCACCGGCGCTTCGGCCTTTTTTCGCAAGCGGATGTTGAGCATCTCGACGGTCACCGAGAAGGCCATCGCGAAGTAGATGTAGCCGCGCGGAACGTGGGTGCCTGCGCCGTCGGCGACGAGTGCGACACCGACCACGATCAGGAAGGCCAGTGCCAGCATCTTGATGGTTGGATGTGCCGACACGAAGTTGCCGATGGCCGAGGCAAATACCATCATCAGTGCCACCGAGATGACCACTGCAGCGATCATGATTTCGACATCGCTGACCATGCCGACGGCAGTGATGATCGAATCCAGCGAGAAAACCATGTCGATGATGATGATCTGCGTGATGACCGCGCCAAAGGTGGCTGCCACTGCGCTTGAGTGATGGCCGGTCTTGCCTTCGAGCAACTGGTGGATTTCCCCGGTGCTCTTCCAGAGCAGGAACAGGCCGCCGCCGATCAGGATCATGTCCCGGCCCGTGACGCGCTGATCGAGCACCGAAAACAGCGGCTCGGTGAGGCCCACGATCCAGGCGAGCAGCAGCAGCATCGCGATGCGCATGAACATCGCCAGGCCAAGCCCGATGCGGCGGGCCAGTTCACGGCGCTGTGACGGCAGTTTGTCGACCAGGATCGAGATGAAGATGATGTTGTCGATGCCGAGCACCAGTTCGAGGGCGGTGAGCGTCAGCAGGGCGATCCAGGTTTCGGGTTGGCTGAAGAGTTCGATCATCACGGGTCCCTGATGCGGCTGAAGGGGCGGGTGGCGGGCCGCATTATCGGCCAGTATGATGTAACCGTCTGTATCTTTTTGCGCCGTTTTCGGGAGCGTTCATGCGACTGATCGTTGCGATTACCGGAGCCAGCGGCGCCATCTACGGCATCCGCCTGCTCGAAGCGCTGCGCGAAGTGCCCGAGGTCGAGACACACCTGGTCCTGAGCAATGGCGGCAAGCTGAACATCGCGCTGGAAACGGACTGGGAACCACGGGCCGTGGAAGCCCTCGCGCATGAAGTCCACAGCGACCAGAACCTGGCGGCAACCATCGCGAGTGGCTCCTTCACCACCGGCGGGATGATCGTTGCGCCGTGTTCGATGAAGACCCTGTCGGGCATCGTCAATTCCTATGCCGACAACCTGGTCGTGCGGGCTGCCGACGTGGTGCTCAAGGAGCAGCGCAAGCTGCTGCTGATGCCGCGCGAGACGCCCCTGCATGTCGGCCATTGCCGGCTGTTGCTGCAGGCGGCCGAGATGGGCGCGATCATTGCGCCGCCGATGCCGGCCTTCTACAACGATCCGCACACGCTCGATGACCTCGTCAACCACAGCGTCGGACGCGCGCTGGACCTGTTCGGCATCGAGAGCGGCCTGGTCAAGCGCTGGCAGGGCGCCAAGGCGGCCAGCCGGAACGCAGCGAATAAATGAGTGGGCCGCATGACGATGCGGACTTTGCCCGCGTCCGCGAACTGCTGGCCGGTCACAACACCTTGACGCTGGCTACCGCGGGCGAAGGCGGTGCCTGGGCTGCCAGCGTCTTCTACGCCAGTGATGAGCACTGCAATCTCTATTTCGTGTCCGACCTGAAGACCCGTCACGGGCGTGACATGAGCCGTGAGGCGCGCGTCGTTGCCGCCATCAACCGCGATGTGGCGACCTGGGACGAGGTGATCGGCCTGCAGATCGAGGGGCGGGCCGAGGTCCTGTCGGGCATTCGCCGGGCTACCGCACTGGCCAGCTACCTGGGCAAGTTCATCCAGGTGCGGCGGATCTTCGAGGCGCCACGCGAAGCCAGCGAAAAGCTGATCGCCACGCGGTTGCAGAGCACGGCCTTCTGGTGCCTCAAGCCGGACTGGATCCGCCTGATCGACAGCACGCGCGGCTTCGGCTGGAAGCGCGAATTCCGGCTCTGAGTCGTCGACTCAGTAGGAGTCGCCACTCGAGTAGGGCGGCAGCGTGCCGATGTGTATGCCGCTGTCGACGATCAGCGTCTCGCCGGTGATCAGGTGCGGCCCTTCCAGGAACCACACCAGCACGCCGGCGATGTCTTCGGCGGTGGCCACCTTCTTCAGCGGCAGCTGGTCGCCCATGGTCTTGATCATCGCCGCGTACTGCTCGTCACCCATGCCGCCTTTCAGCCAGCGGGTCTGGATCATGCCGGGCACCACGGTGTTGATGCGGATCTCCGGGGCCAGCACGTGGGCCAGCGACTTGGCCATCAGGTTGAGCGCCGCCTTGGATGCCGCGTAGGGGATCGAGGAGGCGATGCCGGTGACGCCGCCGA
>JAUPLK010000063.1 GCA_030836925.1 Pseudomonadota bacterium | reverse complement strand
CGGCTCATGTCAGCTGCTCAACGCTCACGGCGCGCGATGGCACCGAAAAACTCGGCACGGATACGGTCATCGTCCCTGAACTTGCCCAGCATTTCGCTGGTGGTCATGCGCACGTTGTCACGATGCACGCCGCGCGTGGTCATGCAGTGATGCTGTGCCTCGATGATCACCGCCACGCCGCGCGGTTCGAGCACCTGCTGGAAGCACAGCGCGATGTCTGCGGTGAGCTTTTCCTGCACGATCATGCGCCGGGTAAAGGCCTCCACCACCCGCACCAGCTTGCTGATGCCCGCCAGTCGGCGGTCCGGCAGGTAGGCCACATGCGCGACGCCGATCACCGGCGCGACATGGTGTTCACAGTGGGATTCGAAATCGATGTGCGTGAGGGCAACGATCCGGTCGTAGCGCTCGACCTGGTGAAACGAGGTACCCAGCAGCGCATGGGGATCGACCTTGTAGCCGGCAAACCAGTCCTCGTAGGCACCGAGGAAACGTCCGGGCGTCTTTTGCAGGCCGCGACGGGCAGGATCTTCACCCACCCAGGCCAGCAAGGTGCGCACGGCAGCCTCCGCCTCCTCGCGGCTCGGCTTACGCTTGGTCGGGCTTTTCTTGCGGCTGGTGGCCATGTTTCTCTTTCCGGTATCGGTCCAGTTCGGCAGGCGTGTTCAGGTTGAGCAGCACGGCCGGCCACGGTGCATCCAGCAACAGGGTGTCACTCTCTGCCAGCAAGGCACGCGGGCTGACAGGGCGCCCGGCGGCGGCAACGAGGCTGGCGAGGCGCGCCAGCGTAGCGGGTTCCCAGATCGCACACAACGGCTCCGGCAAGCCATCCACAGGGCTGCGCCAGCTCGTCGCCGCGCGCACCGGATCACGTGCTGCGACCAGCGCCGAGATGGCCTGCCGGTCGAGGCCGGGCATGTCGCAGGCGAGCACCAGCCACGCCGCAGCCGGATCGCCGAGATGTGCTGCCCGCAGGCCATTGGCTGGCCCGAGATCAACTCCCGTATCCAGCAGCAAGGGATATTGCCGCCGCAGCTGGTCATCGGCCTGATCGGCGCGCACCGACACGCTCACGCTGGCGACACAGCCATCGAGCAAGGCCACCGTCCGCTCCAGCAGCGTCGCGTCATCGATGAAGATCGCGGCCTTGTCATGGCCCATGCGCTGACTGCGCCCGCCCGCCAGCACCAGTCCGCGCAAAAGTGGCGGTTTGCCGACCCCCTGCATGGGACTCAGGACCGCCCGACCACTCCGGGGGCGCTGAAATCGCTCTTGCCGCCGGTTTTGGCAATCAGGCGGACCTCGGCGATCACGATCTCGTGCGACAGCGCCTTGCACATGTCATAGACGGTCAGCGCCGCAATGCTGGCACCGGTGAGTGCCTCCATCTCGACCCCCGTGCGGTGCTCGACCCGGGTGCTGCAGTCGATGAGCACGTCGCCGGCCTCGTCAAGAATGATCTCGATACGGCAGGCGTCGAGTCCGATCGGATGACAGAAGGGAATCAGCTCACTGGTGCGTTTGGCACCCATCGTGCCGGCAATGATTGCCGTCTGGAATACCGGCCCCTTCGGGGTCTGGATGTCGCCGCCGGCAAAGGCCGCCCGAACCACCGGGGGCAGCAGCACCCGAGCCCGGGCATGTGCGGTGCGGCGCGTGACGGCCTTGCCGCTCACATCCACCATGGTGGGCTGATTCCTGGCATCCACATGGGACAGCATATTGGTACTCGCCTGGATCGGAAGGCAGTCATTATAGCCCCCTCATCCCGTGCGCCCGTGCCGGAACCGAGCTGCTATCATCGCGCCCGGTTTCGGACAGCACCAGACGTGAGCCGCAAGCATGGGCCAGACCATCATCGACAAACTGTGGGCAGAGCATACGGTCGCTGACCTGGGCGACGGCGCCACCCTGCTCTACATCGACCGCATCTTCCTGCACGAGCGCACCGGCAGCGTGGCACTCAAGGGGCTGGAGACGGCGGGCCACAAGGTGCGCCACCCCGAACAGGTGTTCTGCACGATGGATCACATCGTCGATACCACGCCCGGACGCAGCGACGAGACGCGCATGCCGGGCGGCCGCGAATTCATCACCAGCACCCGCGCTTCAGCCATTGCTGCCGGCATCCACCTCTTCGACCTGGGTGATGACCGGCAAGGCATCGTGCATGTGGTCTCGCCGGAACAGGGCATCGCGCTGCCCGGCGTGACGCTGGTCTGCCCGGACAGCCACACCTGCACGCTCGGTGGCCTGGGCGCACTGGCCTGGGGTATCGGCTCCACCGAGGGCGAACACGCGCTGGCCACCAAGACACTCGCAGTACGCAAACCGCGCAGCATGCGCATCCGCTTCGAGGGGCAGCTGCCGCCGGGTGTCTATGCCAAGGACCTGATTCTCCACCTGATCAGCCGCTTCGGTGCCTCGGGCGGCACCGGTTATGCGATCGAGTTCGCCGGCTCGGCAATACGCGCACTGCCGATCGAAGCCCGCTTCACTCTTTGCAACATGGCTGTGGAGTTCGGCGCCTGGACCGGCATCGTCGCGCCCGACGAAACCACCTTCAACTACGTGCGTGGCCGGCCTTTCGCACCGGGGCCGGCGATCTGGGACCAGGCCGTCGCGCACTGGCGCACCCTGGTCAGCGATGCCGATGCGGTCTTCGACCGCGAGATCGAGATCGACTGCACGCAGCTCGGCCCGCACATCACCTGGGGCACCAGTCCGCAGCACGGCGGCAACATCGGCGATGCGGTACCCGATCCGGCTGCCGAACCCGACCAGAACCGGCGCCAGTCCATGCAGCGCGCGCTCGACTACATGGGGCTCGCGCCCGGTGCGCCGCTGGAAGGCCTGCCGATCAGCGCCGCCTTCATAGGCTCCTGCACCAACAGCCGCATCAGCGACCTGCGCGAGGCGGCCCGTCTCCTGCGCGGACACAAGGTTGCCGCCGGCGTGAAGGCGATCTGCGTACCCGGCTCCAGCCAGGTCAAGAAAGCCGCCGAGGCAGAAGGCCTCGACCAGATCTTCCGCGAGGCCGGCTTCGAATGGCGCGAGTCCGGCTGTTCGATGTGCTTCTATGCCGGGGGCGAAAGCTTCGGCCTCGAGGAGCGCGTGGTCTCCAGCACCAACCGCAACTTCGAGAACCGCCAGGGCCCGCGCACGCGCACGCATCTGGCCAGCCCCGCGACCGTGGTCGCCTCGGCGATCGCCGGTTCACTCGCCGACGTACGCAAGCTGAAGGGGAACTGAGGCATCATGGAAAAGTTCACGCGACTCACAGCCATCGCCGCACCCCTGCTGCGTATCAATATCGACACCGACGCGATCATCCCCAGCCGGGAAATGAAGCGCGTCTCCAAGGTGGGACTGTCGGAAGGCCTGTTTGCCGGCTGGCGCTACCAGAGCCCGGGCAGCCGTGCCGAAAACCCGGACTTCATCCTCAACCGCGACCCCTGGCGCAAGGCGCAGATCCTGCTTTCAGGGCTCAACTTCGGCTGCGGCTCATCCCGCGAGCATGCCGTGTGGGCCCTGCATGAATGGGGCATCCGCGCGATCATCGCGCCCAGTTTCGGTTCGATCTTCCAGGGCAACTGCGTACGCAACGGCATCGTGCCGGTGGTACTCGACAATGCGGTAATCGAGGCACTGGCACGGCAAGTCGAGGCAGACCCGGAGAATTTCCGCCCGACGGTCGATCTGACGACGTGCACCGTCGCCACACCGGACGGAAAATCATGGTCCTTCAGCATCCCGGACGCTGATCGCGAAATGCTGCTGGAAGGTCTCGACTCCATCGCCGTCACGCTGAAGCGCGATGCAGAAATCCTCGCCTATCGCGAACGCGACCGGTCACGCCGACCATGGATCTATCTGCCCGGATAAGGTAAAGCCCGCATTGCCTTCGTGAGGCATTGTCCGTAAATTGCCCACGCTTGTAATCCTGCCTGTCAATGACACAGATCAGGAATTACCGGCATAATTTCACGGTCAACACGCCGTCGCGGAGCGCCTTGATGGACAAATCACACAGCTACAACGACGTCGTGGTCCGGCAGTTCTCGATCATGACGGTGGTCTGGGGCGTGGTGGGCATGCTGGTCGGTGTCATCATCGCCGCCCAGTTGATGTGGCCAGAACTCAACTTCGACCTGCCGTGGACGACCTTCAGCCGGCTGCGCCCGCTGCACACCAATGCGGTGATCTTTGCCTTCGGCGGTTCGGCGCTGTTTGCCGCCTCGTATTACGTGGTGCAGCGCACCTGCCACGTGCGCCTGTATGCCGACTGGCTGGCGGCATTTACCTTCTGGGGCTGGAACCTGGTCATCGTGCTGGCCGCGATCACCCTGCCACTGGGCCTGACCCAGGGCAAGGAATACGCCGAACTCATCTGGCCAATCGACGTGCTGATCACCGTGGTCTGGGTGGCCTACGGCGTGGTGTTCTTCGGCACCCTGGCCAAACGGCGCGTAAAGCACATCTACGTGGCCAACTGGTTCTTCGCAGCGTACATCATCACCGTTGCCATCCTGCACGTCGTCAACTCGCTGGCCATCCCGGTGACGCTGGGACTCTCCTATCCGATCTACGCCGGCATCGTCGATGCGATGGTGCAATGGTGGTACGGCCACAACGCGGTGGGTTTTTTCCTCACCGCCGGCTTCCTCGGCATCATGTATTACTTCGTGCCCAAGCAGGCAGGCAGGCCGGTGTATTCCTACCGGCTGTCGGTCGTGCACTTCTGGGCGCTCATCTCCACCTACATGTGGGCCGGTCCGCACCACCTGCATTACACGACCCTGCCCGACTGGGCCCAGTCGGTGGGCATGGTGTTCTCGCTGGTACTGCTGGCGCCGTCATGGGGCGGCATGATCAACGGCATCATGACGCTGTCCGGCGCCTGGGACAAACTGCGCACCGACCCGGTGCTCAAGTTCCTGATCGTCTCGCTGTCCTTCTACGGCATGTCGACCTTCGAAGGGCCGATGATGTCGATCAAGACAGTAAACGCGCTTTCGCACTACACCGACTGGACCATCGGCCACGTCCATTCCGGTGCACTCGGCTGGGTCGCGATGGTGACCTTCGGCTGCATGTATGCGCTGATCCCGCGGGTGTACGGCCGTCCGGGGATGTACAGCACCAAAGCCATCGACCTGCACTTCTGGATCGCAACCATCGGCATCGTGCTGTACGTGGCCTCGATGTGGATTGCGGGCGTGATGCAGGGACTGATGTGGCGCGCGGTCAACAGCGACGGCACGCTGACCTTCACCTTCATCGAGAGCCTGAAGGCCACCTACCCGTACTACGCGGCGCGGCTGATGGGCGGCGTGCTGTTCCTGAGCGGCGCGCTGATCATGGCCTGGAATGTCTGGAAGACGGTGGCGACCAGCGAACGGCAAGTCACGCAGCCGGTCATGGATCCAGCCGGAGGAGCGCAGCACCATGCGACATGAAACGATCGAGAAATCCGCCGGCCTGCTGGGTGTGCTGACCGCAATTGCCATCAGCCTCGGTGGTCTGGCAGAAATCGTCCCGCTGATCATGTCGCGCGAAGCGGTGGAGCCGACGCCAGGGGTGGTGCCGTATACCGCCATGCAGATCGAGGGCCGCGACATCTACGTCCGCGAGGGCTGCTATGCCTGCCACTCGCAGATGATCCGCCCCTTCCGCGCCGAGACCGAGCGTTATGGCCACTATTCGCTGGCCGGCGAGGCGGTCTACGACCGTCCGTTCCAGTTTGGCTCCAAGCGCACCGGCCCGGATCTGGCCAGGGTCGGCGGCCGTTATACGGACGAGTGGCAGCGGGCACATCTGCACAACCCGCGCGACCTGGTTCCGGAGTCCAACATGCCTGGCTTCCCCTGGCTGAGCGAGACCCCGCTGGACCCCAGCCTCACGCCGGTGAAGATGCAGCGGCTGCGCGCGATCGGCGTGCCCTACACCGACGAGGACATCGCGGGAGCCCCGGCCCTGGTCGAAGGCAAAACCGAGATGGATGCGCTGGTGGCCTACCTGCAGGGTCTGGGCACCGCCGTCAAGGGTCGCTGAGATGGATCCCGGCCTGCTGCGCGGTGTCTTCACGGTCCTGATGCTGGTGCTGTTCATCGGCATCTGCATCTGGGCATGGAGCAGCAGACAGAAGCCGACTTTTGATGCGGCCGCGCAGCTGCCGCTGGAGTCGGACGACAAACCACCCCCGGAACCGGCCGACCGGTCCTGATATCGCCGGCAGGCGAGGAGCAAGCGCAGATGAGCGGATTCTGGAATGTCTGGGTGTGGGTACTGACGCTGGGCACCCTTGCAGGCTGCCTCTGGCTGCTGCAGAGCCTGACCACCCGACGCAAGGAAAAGCTGCCCGAGGACAAGAGCACCACCGGTCATGTCTGGGACGGCGATCTCGTCGAACTCAACAATCCGCTGCCCCGCTGGTGGCTCTGGCTGTTCTGGATCACCGGCATCTACATGCTGGTGTACCTGATCATATATCCGGGTCTCGGCACTTTTGCCGGCATCGGCGGCTGGAGCCAGAGGAGCCAGTATGAAGCCGAGATGGCCAAAGCCGAGAAGCGCTTCGGCAATGTCTTTGCGGCATTTGCCGACACCCCGATTCCCGATCTGGCCAGGAATGCGGATGCTCTGCGGCTGGGACGGAACATCTTCCTCAACCGTTGCGCCACCTGCCACGGCTCCGACGGTCGCGGTGCAAAGGGCTTCCCGAACCTGAGCGATACAGCATGGCTGTGGGGCAATGCGCCGGAGGCCATCATTGCGACCATCACCAATGGACGAACCGGCAACATGCCGGCGCTCGGCCCGGCACTTGGCGAGCAGGGCGTGACCGAAGTCATCGCTTATCTGCGTGCACTGCCGAAACTGGCGGCAGGGACCGAACCCGCCACTCTCGCGCCCGATGCGACGGCCGGCCAGCAGAAATTCATGAGCTTCTGCATCGGCTGTCATGGCGTCGATGCGAGGGGCAACCAGATGCTCGGCGCACCGAACCTCACCGACAGCGACTGGCTGCACGGTTCAACCGATGCTGACATCCGTGACGTGTTGATGAAGGGCCGCAGCAACCAGATGCCGGCCCAGGCTGACATCCTGAGTCCCGATCGCATCCGCGTACTGACAGCCTACGTGCTGAGCCTGCGCGAGAGCAGCGGGGCGCAGCCGTGAGCGAAGAGCGGGAACAGGAGGAACTGCCGCCGCAGCCCTGGACTCCGCGCGCACAGGTACTGGCCGCCGTGCTGTGGCCCTCGCTGCTCGCTGCCAGCTTCGCCACCATGCTGTTCTTCGCCTTCGTCGATCCGGAGTCCCTCCACGATGGCGCTGCCGCCGACATCGAGCGCTTTCGCATGACGGCGTATGGCATCACCTTTTTCTTTTTCTGGCTGATCGCTGCCCTGTCCAGCGCGATCTCGGCATACCTGGTGCGCACCTCACCGGGCTCGACCCCGGACAGGAATGACTGAGCGTGGGCAGCAACGAGGTCGAAGTCGAAGCGCTGTATGCCAGGCGTACCAAGATCCACGCGCGCGAGGTCAAGGGCTTCTTCGCGAATCTGCGCAACACGGCGGTCGTCGTTCTGCTCGGCATTTACTACCTCGCACCGTGGCTGCGCTGGGGAACGCGTCAGGCCATCCTGTTTGACCTGCCAGCCCGCCAGTTCCATATCCTTGGCCTGACACTCTGGCCGCAGGATTTCGTCTTTCTTTCCTGGCTGCTGATCATGGCGGCTCTGCTGCTGTTCTTTGCCACGGCAGTAGCCGGGCGTGTCTGGTGCGGCTACGTCTGTCCGCAGACCGTCTGGACCGAGATCTTCGTCTGGATGGAACGGATCACCGAGGGCAACTTCAACCAGCGCATCAAGCTCGACAAGGCGCCATGGTCGGCCGGAAAGATCCTGCGCAAGAGT
>JAUPLK010000287.1 GCA_030836925.1 Pseudomonadota bacterium | reverse complement strand
GGGCGCCATGGTCACGTGGCCGCCTTCGCCGGTAATGGCGTGCCAGCGTCCGTCGATCTGCACGAGCGCGGCTGCGCCCAGTCCGGTGCCGGGGCCGAGTACCACCTTGGGTGCACCGGCGACCTCCGTTCCGCCGCCAAACTGGAACAGGTCGGCCGGACCGAGTACCGGCAGGGCATGGGCCTGGGCGGCAAAGTCGTTCAGCGGTGTCACGCGGCGCAATGACAGCGTGCGCGCCAGCTCGCTGATCGAAAAATGCCAGTTGATGTTGCTCATCCGGACTTCGTCGCCCTGGATCGGCGCGGCGATGGCCAGCACGGCTTCTTCCGGCCGCTCGGCTGGCGGCAGCATGCCGAGCCAGGCACCGAGCAGACGGTCGAGGCCGGGGTAGTCGCGGTTGCGGAACAGCTCGATGTGCGCCAGTACGCCGCCCGGTCGCGCCACCGCACAACGGGTGTTGGTTCCGCCGATGTCTGCGATCAGCCAGTGCATGTGCGCAGGATACACATTTGCCAGGCGCGAAATTTTTCAAACAGCCCAACCCGGCAACTCTCTCACAAGCGAAAAAACCCGGTCAGGGCTCGGGTCGGGTCCCGAGCGGGTCGCGGGCTCAGGTGAGCTTAAGTGCCGCGAAGAGGAGCCCCAGTCCCAGCATCAGCATCGAGCCGAGCCGGACGGTCATGGTGCTGGACAGAAGTTCCATGTCCTTGCGGATGAGCGCGCTTTCCTGGTGCAGTTCAGCCTTGACGGCGAGCACTTCCGCGCGCGTGGCAAGGCTGGAGATCTGCGACGTCAATTCCTGTCGCAGCATCTGCAAGTCGGCCTTCGTTGCGATCGTAGTACCCATGTCGCGTTCCATCGCATCGACTACGGCCCGTGCCTTGTCGTTTGGGACGTGGATGCTGACGAGGGCATCGTACAACGAGTAGAGGTAAGCCAGATAAGCCAAACCCGGCACCCAAAAAAAAACCGCCCCTGGGCAAGGGGCGGCAAGATTGGGCTTGGGATGGTGTTGGGCAGTCTTTTATTGTTTTTGTTGTTCTTCTTCTTGTTTGCGAGGTTGCTGTTCGATCATTGGGTTGTGGGCTTGGGTTTTTGGGGTGTGGGTTGCTGTGCTGTCTCTGTGATCGTTCAACGGGGTCCTCGCTGAAGTAATTGCAGCAAACGTGCCAGCCTTGCGCGAAGCCGGCCGTGACTTGACAGAATCCGGAAAACAGCCGGTTTCCTGTGACGGTAGTCACGCGAAAGCCCGGCCAGGTTGCTGCTGTCGCGCTCTCTCCAGGCTTGCGATGAACTGATGGAGAGCTGGTTTGTATAGCGCGGCGACATCGGAGCGCAGCAGATCATGCATACGTCGTCACAGCATCTTGAAAAAGCTGTTCATTAACAGCCAGTTATGAGCGTTATGGATCTGTAAGATTTGCCGACCGGGCGGGCTCGGCCTGCTTGCTGGCGCTCAGGCGTTGAGATCCGGAATCCGCGCGCTTTCTAGTCGCGTGATCAGGTCCTTGAGCCGCAGCTTTTCTTTTTTCAGACGCCGGATGCGCAGCTGGTCTTCCGCTGCAAACCGGTCGAGGGCGGCGATGGCGGCGTCGAGATCGCGGTGCGCGATGCGCAGCTCCTTCAGTCGCCAGAGGTCGCTGAAGATATTGGTGTTGATGTTGTCGTCTTCGCTCATCGTGTCGGCAGTCTAGCAGCCGATCGCCATATCGCCATCTACCGGGAGTGCAGCAACGCCAGCCAGTCGCGGTCGGGATCGCCAGTGGTGAGAAAATGCGGATTCAGCACCTCGGCCCGCGTGTTGTAGCGGAGCGGCTGGCCATCCAGGTTGATGACACGACCGCCGGCGGCTTCGACCACGGCCTGCGCGGCGGCCGTATCCCACTCGGAGGTGGGCCCGAGGCGCGGATACACATCTGCGGTGCCCTCGGCTACCAGGCAGAACTTCAGCGAACTGCCCATCGACACAAACTCGTGTGCGCCCAGTCGTTGCAGGAAGGCATCGAGGCTGTCGCCCCGATGCGAACGGCTGCCTGCCACGCGTATCGGCGGGCTGGCCGGTTGCCGCACCCGGATCTCACGGGGTGCCTGGCCAGCTTCGGTGCGCAGTGCCGGACCGCCAACATGGCCGCAGTAATCACGCCCCAGCACCGGCGCATGCACCACGCCAAGCACGGCGGTGTGTTTGTGCACCAGCGCGATGTTGACCGTGAACTCGCCGTTGCGCTTGATGAATTCCCGCGTACCGTCCAGCGGATCAACCAGCCAGAACTCGCTCCAGTGCCGGCGGGTCTCCCAGGGGATGGTCGCGGATTCTTCAGACCAGAGCGGGATGCCCGGCGTGAGCTTGGCCAGCGCCGCGGCGATGGTGTCGTGTGCGGCGCGGTCTGCGGCCGTCAGCGGCGAGTTGTCGGCCTTGGTCTCCACGGCAAATGCCGTGCTGTAGATGCGGCTGATTTCGCGCCCGGCGGACTGGGCGATGGCCTGTATTTGCGGCAGCAGGCGCTGCAGTTCTGTTGTCATGGGCGCGGACGGTACAATCCGGGCCCGGCCATCGCAAGCCCGTGGCCCCTGTCTCCCGGAACAGCTCCATGCACGACTGGCGCAGCTTCGACACGATCCTCCTCGACATGGATGGCACGATCCTCGATCTGGCCTACGACAACTATTTCTGGCGCGAACTCGTGCCGCGTTGCCTTGCGCGCAAGCTCGGCCTGTCGCCCGAAGAAATTGTGCCGGATTTATTTAAGCGCTTTGCCAGCGTGCAGGGCCGGCTGGAGTGGTATTGCCTCGACTACTGGTCGGCCGAGCTGTCGCTGGACCTGCGCGCGCTCAAGGATGCCAGCAGTCACCGCGTGCGTTTTCTGCCCGGTGCGAAGGAGTTCCTGGCCCGGTTGCATGCCAGCGGCAAGCAGGTCGCCGTGGTCACCAACGCCCATGGCGATGCGCTGGACATGAAGAAGAGCGTCGCGGGGCTCGGCCGCTACATCGATGTCTTCGTGTCTTCACACGAGTTCGGCATACCCAAGGAGCAACAGGCGTTCTGGTCCTCGGCCCAGGAGCGCCTGGGCTTCGATCCACAGCAGACGCTGTTCATC
>JAUPLK010000062.1 GCA_030836925.1 Pseudomonadota bacterium | reverse complement strand
CACGTGCTTCGGCAGCTTGTCGGCCGAGTCGAAACCGACCATCGTCGATGTGTACATGCAGTGGCCGGGCGTCTGGCCCATCAGCATGAACGGCAGCCACGGCGAGATCCGGTGCCAGGTGCCCTGGTACGGGACGGCGCTGAGTTTGGGGTTTTCCAGGTCCTTGATCGACACGAAGTAGCGCATCATTTCCGAGACCTGCGCCTTCGGGCCGGCCGACTCACGTGGCCATTTGTCCGGCTGCAGGGGGTTCGGATAATTGAGATGCATGTCGGTGGACAGCACCAGCGTCTCGTCATTGAGCTTCTGCCACGGGAAGATCAGCGGGATCTTCGGCAGCTTGCTGCGGTCGCCGGGGAAATCTTCCGGCGCGAGGATCAGCGTGTCGCTGATCGTGTAGTTGAAAGGGTCGTTGATGGCGTGCACCACCTTGACCGTCTCGTTGGTATAGGGGTTCTTGTACTCCTCGATGATGTCGCCGGGTTGATTGAGCCGGGTGAGGTTGGTGTAGAAGATCACTTCCTTGTTGACCCGGCGGATATTGCCGTCGGGCAGAGGCAGCAGCCGCGTGGCCAGGAAAGTCTGGAAGCCAAGCAGCGGCTTGAGCGCCTCGCCGGGTTTTACGCCGAGGATCACGCCGCAGCAGTGGCTGAAGCGCTGCTTCTCGGAGTCCATGTCGCCCTGGATGCGCGCCCAGCTGTCCCGGTTCCACCGGGGGTTCATGAAATCGATCTTTGTCTCGAAGGGTATGACGGCCATGGTCTGGGCTCCTCGGGGCGTTGAAGCGGGATGGTTTATTGCAGCGTGCCAGTCTAACGGAAGGAGTCGGTACAGGACGGCATCCGTGGGCGACAATTGTCCTGCGATGACCGATGTGCGGGCGATGCATCAGGTTAAGATCCGGACCCATGCAGCAGAAAAATCACCAGGTCGTGCTCAGCAGGCCGTTGAACGGGGTGCCGGTTGTGGAGGATTTCCGGGTTCAGGAAGTCCCGATTCCGGAACCGGGTCCCGGCGAACTGCTGGTCCGGCATATCTATCTCTCGCTGGATCCCTACCAGCGTTCGGCGATCGCCGGTCGCCACATGGCCAGCCGGCAGCCGCTGGGGGCCGGTGCCATGCCCATGGCCGAGACGGTGGGCCAGGTGCTGCGCTCGCGTCATCCGGGCTATCGTGAGGGCGACTACGTGCGGCATTTCGGTGGCTGGCAGGAGTACGCGCTGTCGTCCGGCGAGCAGACCGAAGTGCTGGAGCGCGACCGTGCGCCATTGTCGGCCTGGCTCGGCGTGCTCGGCATGCCCGGCCTGACGGCCTGGGCGAGCATGGTGGCACTGGCCGATGTGCAGCCCGGGCAGGTCGTGCTGGTCTCGGCGGCTCTGGGTCCGGTGGGTTCGATGGTCGGCCAGATCGCCCTGCAGCGCGGAGCGCACGCCGTCGGCATCGCCGGCTCCGACGAGAAATGCGCTTTCGTCCGCGAGCTGGGCTTTGGCGCCTGCGTCAACTACCGCTCGGCCGATTTCCTGCAGACGCTGGCGGCAGCGCTGCCAGAAGGTGCCGATATCTATCACGACAATGTCGGTGGTCAGATGCTGGCCGATGCCTTCACCGTTCTGAAGAACTACGGCACCGTGATTCTCTGCGGGCTGATGGAACGCTACAACGATCCCGCGCGTTCAAAGCCGCTGGACCTGGCCTTGCCGATCGTCAAGCGTGCGGTGATGAAGGGCCTGGTGGTCACGGATTTCGAGGACCGTCGCGCGCAGTTCATGGACTTCGTGGCGCCGCGGATCGCCGATGGCAGGATCCGCTACCGTGAGGACCGCGCCATCGGCATCGCGGCGACCGGTGCGCACTTTGCCCGTCTCATGCGTGGCGAGAATCTCGGCAAATCCGTGGTGGTGCTGGCCGACGAATAGGGGTCAGACTGCATTTTTCGGAGTCCAAAAAATGCAGTCTGACCCCTATTTACTAGAAGCTGTAGGCCAGGTTGTAGTTGGTGTTCAGCGTGTAGGTGGTTGCAGCCGCGTTGCCCTGCACGGAACCCGTGCTCGGGTTGCCGTCGTCGCCGCGCGCTTCGAGGATCTGCACGACGTTGCCGGGCAGTGTGCCAAACACGATCACATGTCCGCTGAGGTTGTAGAGCGCCTGTTCAAAACCCACCAGACCGCCGAAGGCATGTGCGGGCTGCTGATACGCCGCTGCTGTCGCGTCCACCGGTCCCTTCAGGAAGCCGGCGCCACGCAGATGCTTCCAGATCTTGCGTGACTCGTTGGTGTTGTTCGTGCTGTTCCAGTTGCCCTGGATCACGCCGTTGCCGTTGCCGTTGTCGGCGGCGCTCCAGGTGCCCGGAAAGCGGGTGGAAGCCGAGGGATCATCGCCGGGCAGTACGCCGTAGCGGTCCTGGTAGGCGAGGATTGCGGCCGTGATGCCCTTGTAGTCGTTCTCGACCTTGCTCACCTTCGCGTTGGTGATCATCTCCTGACCTTTCAGCACGCCGCCGATCAGCAGGCCGATGATGACGAGCACGATTGCGATCTCGACCAGAGTGAAACCCTGCTGACGGGACTGCCTGACCATTGCTGACTCCTGCGTATGCAACGAAGCCTGTGGCTTCGGGGTTGATTCATTGAACCTGCGGCGATTGTGTGTGAGGGCAGCCGGGTGTTCTGTCAAACAGGTCACAGTTTCACTTAATTTCCGCATGCTCAAGGCAGCCGGCCAGCGCTGACCAGCTGGCCGTACAGCGTGGTCGGTGCGATCCACGTCACAAGATCGTCGAAGCCGCTGCTCGTTGCGGTACTGATGGTATGACTGACGAAGACCTCGTCGCCGGCCACCGGATAGTTGCGGCCGGATGGCCCGCCGCCGAGGGTGGCGCCGACATTTTCCAGCTCGTCAGCTGACGTCAGCGTTGCAAAGTCCTTGCCGAGCGACAGCACCACAGCCGGAGCGTTTGCCGTGACGGTGGTGGTACTGCCCGCGCAGGCGGTGGCCGACGATCCGGCCGCAGTACTGCAGACATCCAGGCTCGGAGCCAGATTGGCCAGCGTCACATTGCGCATCTCGCCGGGGCGGACGAAGTCCCAGTTGCCGTCGGCGTCGGCATCGCTGTTGCTGACCGAGTAGCGCAGCGGGTTGCCCCAGGCATCGAGCAGCAGCTGGTCCGTGTTGCGTGAGCCGGGCAGACCCAGCGTCGCGGCGGGCACGAAGCCATGCTGGCGTGTGCAGCCGGTGGCAGTGGCCGAGGCCTGTCCGCTGCTGGCCGGGGTTGCCGGGCAGGGCAGGGCGTCGTTCGCCAGTGCATAACCGGTCAGCGCCTCGCGGATCTGCTCGAGCTGCTGTCTGCTTGTCTCGATGCGTTGCTGATCCATGCGTGAACCGAGCGGCATGATCAGTCCGCCGAGCAGCAGGCCGACGATCAGCAGCACGATGGCGAGTTCAAGCAGGCTGAAGCCGCGCTCGCGCCGAAGCGGTGCAGTCCGCAGAGGTTCCAGGTTCAGCATGGCGTGACACTCAGTGTGGCGTCGATGCAGAAGATGATGTCGTTGAAAGTGCTGCTGGCGGTGGCGGACTGGTAGTCGCCGTTGCCCGCTGCGTTCGGATGGTTGCCGGCGTTTCTGCCTTCCAGATAGTTGTCGATGTCGCTGCGCGTATCGGTGTTCATCGGCGGCTCGTCACGCGTCTGGTTGAGGGCGCCGAGGCGGCTGCCGGAAAACATCAGCACGGCGGCATATGCGCCCGTACCGTTCACGCTCAGGCAGGTGGTACAGCTGGTGACCGGTGTGGCGGCGGGACTGAAATCGAGTGCCAGCGCATAGAACAGGTGGTCCTTCCAGTGCTGCCAGAGGGTGGCCATCGCCGGCGTCCACTCCGCGACGCTGGCCGGGTTGCAGGCGCTCAACACCCCGGCCGAGCTGTTGCCGGTCTGGCTGTTCGAATCATTCACCACATTGGGCACGCGGCCGCTCAGTCCGCCGACCGGTGTGTCGTTGTACGGGGCAGTGGTCCGGTACTCGAGCAGATCCACGGGCGCTGGCCACGGCAGGCGCGGATCGGCAGCGCCGCCCGGATTGCGTTTGCCGTAGTCGGCAATGCATTTGGCCACCGCGCTGGTCAGGGCCGTGAGTTGTGCGCTTACGTCGGCTCGGCGCATGAGGCGCTCTTCGATCTCGCTGCGGGTGATGAAGATCATCTGGTCATTGACGACCGTACTGCCGGGATCGCCACTGATGAAGTCATCGATCGCATCCGCGACATTGCTCACATTGCTGTTGTTGATCCCCGTAGCGGCATGGTTGTCGAGATAGCGATTGGCAACAAAGCTGCCGCCGCACTGCTCGACGCCGCTGCCAGCGGTTGCGCGGATCTGCCCGGCAATCGGTGGCCCCGGCGCGATGATCACTGCGACCGGCCGCTCACCGGCCGTGCTGCCGGCGATCAGCGTGCTGCCGTCGGCGGCGAGCACGCGGAGCTGGCCGCTGGAGTCGGTGTTCAGCAGTTGCGGTTCATTGGCCCCGGCGGCTTTCCAGCTGCCGGACACCGCATACCAGAGACATTCGCTGCCCTTGCTGCGTCCGGGTTCGAGTCCGAGGGTGCGCCACGGAAAGCGGCCCAGCATGTTGCGATAGCGGGCGCCACAGTTGGCCTCATGGGCTTCGCCCTCGGCCGTGCTGCCGGTGGCATTGATGTCCGGGCAGGGCAGAAAACCGTATTTTCCCGGGTAAGTCGCATCGCGGGTGACGATGTAGCCGAGCAGTGCCTCCTTCGCATCGGCGAGCGCCGCAGCGTTGCGCGTGGCCAGCGAGGCTGAGGCCAGCTGGCCACTGATATTGCGTGAAAACAGCACGGCGCCGCCCAGCACGAGCAGCAGCAGCATGATCAGCAGCGCAGCGCCCTGTTGCCGGTCATGCGCAGGAATGACAGCCATGTCGCGCACCGGCCCGCGTCAGGGTGTCCAGCTCTGGCCGGGCCTGAGCTGGACGCTGCGGCCATCGGCAGAATCCCGCACGGTCACGGTGTTCTGCCGGTCAGGGCCGCGCGCAACCTGTACCGCAGCGTCCTTGCCGCCGGCTGGCTGGCCGTTGATGAAGACCACCGCTGGTCCCGTGCTGCGCCTGAGCACGCCGTTGAGCACGACGCGGCCGGGGGCCGGCGCAAGGCTCGCTTCCGGAGCCGCCGGATCACGCCACGGCCCTCTGCCCGCATCCAGTGCCCGACGCTCTTCGGGACTCATGAACAGCCGGCCGAGCGGGGCTGACGCCTGCGGCTCTAGGGCAATGGCGGGCTGACTGCCCGCAAGCAGGCAGATCACCAGACCAGTGATCACACCGGGTATCGGCACCAGTCTGCTGTTCATGATCACTCTCCGTTGTTGGCGGCAGCCAGGCTGCTGCCGGCTGGAATCGAGAACCAGCTCAGCTGACAGCTGCCGCTGAGATTGGCGCGCCCGCTTTCCGCTGGCGTGCTGCTTTCCAGGCGTTCCAGTTCGCAGCCACGCACGTGAAACAGACCGGGAGATGCAGCGAGCTTGTCCAGCAGGCGCAGCAGATCCAGTTCGTGCACCAGGCCAAGCTGCAGTTCCATCGGACTGCTCATCACCGGTGCACTGATGCCGGCCATGAGGTATGGCGCGGTAAACACTTCCTGCGGACCGGTCGAGTAACGCACATAGGGCAGGCCCAGGCTGCTGGTGCTGCTGCGGAGCGCCTGCACCCACTGCAGTCGCTGGTCCGGACCAACGATGCCGCTGGCCGTTAGTTGGCGATACACGGCGGAAAATTTCTCGCGGGCCTCGCGCCGGCTGATCAGCTCCTGACGTTCCTGCTCGATGCCTGCGAGCGCCTGGCGCTCAGCTTCGAGCGCATTGTCGAGACGCGTGCGATGAATCGTCGTGGTCGTCCACAGCAGCGTGCCGGCCAGCAGGCAGAGTGCCGGCAGCAACATGCCCTGGCGCAGAAAACCCCAGTCAGGATCAGGCCTGGTCATTGCCGGTCCTCATGATGATGTCGATGGCAAAGCCGGCCTCACCGGATTTGTTTTCAGGTGAAATCTCGCCGGTCAGGGTCGAGCCGGGGCGGATGTCCAGCGGCTGTTCCCGGGCGCGCACCGAGCTGACCCGTGGATCAGCACGCAGATTGCCCATGAAGTTCTCGACTTCGGCAAAAGCCAGCGGGTAGTCGCGGTCAAAGGGTTCGATGCGTCCCCGGACGGTGATGCGGATCCGGCCGGCAACCGGAGTTTCCATGTTCGCATCATCGCCCGCATCGGCATCGGCATCGGCATCGGCATCGGCATCGGCTGGCGTTTCGCCGTCCTCATCAAGCGCCGATTCTCCCACTGCACTGACCGCTGCAAGCGGTGACCAGCCGATGGCATCGATCTGCAGACGCGGCTGCTGTTCCACCGCGTGGCTGACCAGGGCAAGGATATCGCGCGGCTCGGTACGGTGGGCCACCAGGGCCTGCCAGGCGCTGACCACCTCACGCATCTGCAGCGGGTCCAGGCCGGTGTCGTCAGTCTGGTACTCGGAATGGGTGTGCACGCCGGCGCTCACGGTATCCAGCGAGTTGCTGACATCGCGGGTCTGCAGCCGGGTATCCAGCAGCGACAATCCGTTCCAGGTTCCGGCAATGAGTGCCGCGGTGCCGAGCACCATGCAGGCGGCCTGGGCGTATCTGCGGATCTGCTCCAGCTGGAAATAGCGCCGTCCACCGGCTGGCAGGTAGCCCGCAGCAGGCGTGTGTCGGCGCAGGATTTCGATGAACAGCAGATCCGCCTGGCCCGGCTGCAGGCAGACCTTGATGCCGAGTGCAGCACTCACGCTGTCCAGGCTGACCGGATGCAGGTGGAAGCCTTCATGTCCGCCGCCGGCCGCCGTGATGTCGTGTGCGGCCGCGTCCTGTTCACCGAGCAGCCAGACATCGACCGTATTGGTGGCATTGACGATGAAGCTGGGGTCGAAGTAGCGCACGCTTTCTTCGAGCTGGCGCAGCAGCCGCGACAGGTCGCCCGGGCGCGCCGAGAGCGACTTGCGCAGCAGGCGGCTGCTGATCAGCCGGCGGTTGCGGAAAAAGGCCAGGCGCAGACGTCCTTCGCCATCGCGCGTCACCAGCAGTGCGGCGGCGGCATGCGGGCCGGTCTTTGACCGCAGCCTGTCCACCACTGGCAGACTCAGCAGGGCCGGGCTCCAGATTCCGGCGAGCGGCAGCTTCGCTGCCGTCAGTTGCTCGACCAGCGTGCGCAGATGGTCGGGTTTGGTCAGTGCGCTGAACAGGACGTCATGGCCTTCTGCGCCGTCTGCAGCGCGCCCCTGCAGTGTTGCCGTGCTGAACTCGGTGCGCGGAAAGACCCGGGCGAGCT
Organism: Pseudomonadota bacterium; assembly: GCA_030836925.1. Lineage (GTDB taxonomy): Bacteria > Pseudomonadota > Gammaproteobacteria > Steroidobacterales > SHZI01. The sequence continues at coordinate 593 of JAUPLK010000062.1, read as the reverse complement.
TGCGTTCGAGCAGGGCGCGCTGGTCGCGCTGGCCAAGGCGGGCGATGCGCTCCCGGCTGTGCTCCTCTTCAAGCACGTCGACGATGATGCCGATGCTGCCGCTGTTGTTCTGGCGCAGAAATGCCAGCATTTCTGCCGGATTACCGCTGTGTGGTGCGTAGCTGCTGACCGGCGTGTAGCTGCGATCCTGCCAGGTATGCAGCACACAGCTGTCGATGCCCAGGTGAATGACGTGTTGCACGCGCATGTCAGATGGCCCCGAGATTGCCAATGGTGTCGTAGATCGGCCCCAGCACGGACAGCATCACCCAGCCGAGAATCAGGCCGAGGATGACGGTCATTGCCGGTTCGATCAGTGTCTGCAGCCGGTCAACGGCCTCGTTGACCTCGCGGTTGTAGAAGTAGGTGACGTTTTCCAGGGCTTCATCGAGCTTGCCGATGTCCTCACCCATCTTCACCATGCGCAGCACCAGCGGCGGAAACAGCTGTGCCTGCTCGACGGCGTTGCTCAGCGAGTTGCCTTCGTCCACATAGGCGGAAACCCGGTCGATGGCCTCGGCGATCACCACGTTGCCCGCCAGTTCACGCGAGGT
>JAUPLK010000286.1 GCA_030836925.1 Pseudomonadota bacterium | reverse complement strand
CGAGAACAGAAACACTGCCGCAAAATCCCAGACCGGAATCATGAACACTTCCCAGATGTAAATCAGCCCGCGGCCGTAATGATAGATCAGCACGACCGACAGCAGATAGGCGACGCTTGCCGCCAGCCGCACTGCGCGATTCCACGGCAGGCCATGGATCTGGGTAATCACGAACAGTCCGAGCAGACCGGTGACGAAATGCTCCCAGCGCGTGCCGTTGGTCATGCCCACCAGCACCGCGTGTGCGATCACCAGCATCTCGAGGGTCAGCGTCCACCAGCGATTCAGATGCGAGCGGGTGAAAAACAGGCTGCCCTGCAGGAGCAGCAGGAACATGTACAAAAAGCCCATCAGGTGGCCGGGCGTGTTCTCCATCGGGTGATACCAGAAGGTATAGACGATGGCCCAGGCGAAGTAGTAGCCGTGATACTTGCGCGCCACCTCGCCGGCCGCACTGACCAGCGACACCTTGCGACCGAAGAACAGCCCCCGCCGGTGATTCTCCATGATCAGGATAACCACCAGCATCACCGCGACCGAGGCGAAGGAAGTCACCTCGTGCACGTCCTGCGCCAGGCCGTCGTACCACAGACGCGTCTGCAGCCAGTGCAGGCCGATGAACAGCGCATTGCCGCCCAGCGCCCGGACATTGACCGGATGCAGGCCGCGCGTATAGCCGGGTGGCCGCCGCTGGGCGGTCCAGATCAGCCACCACAGCATGAGCTGGTGCGCCAGATAACCACCCCAGGCGGTCGCGCGGGTCCAGAAGGTCGGCTCGGCCAGTTGCCATTCGTACCAGAAGCCCGGCCGCTCCGGCAGGTATGGCGCGGGTGTCGGCCAGATAGTGCCGCTGTACCAGATGAAAGCCGTGAACAGCGCACTGAAGGCGATGCCGGCAGCGAGTGCCCAGGAACTGTCGAGCGACCTGTGTTGCGGTGACTGCATACGGATCCGAAAAAAAACCTCAGCACATGCGCCATGGTCGGCGTGTCGTGCCCACGATAACGCAGAAGGCGAATCTTGTGCTTTTGGACTGTTTCTGCTGGAGACAGTCCCTCGCTCTGGTGCTATATAAAGGCAACGATAACAACACGAGGGCATCACCATGTACCCGGATCGATTGATCGCCGTCCCAGGCCGGGCGGCCCTGGTCCTGATCGCAGCCCTAATGAGTGCCTGCGGTGGTGGCGGGGGTGGTGGCAGCTCAGCTGCACCGGCCGACCTGGCAATCATCGATGCCGGCAATGCAGAAAGCATCGTCCGGGAAGTGCTCTCGGCCGGCTTTGACTCGAGTGAGGTGGCCGGTGGCGGCGAGATCCTGGCCGCAGATGGCGGTTCAAGCGCCCTGGTCGTGCACATGGCCGGACGACGCACGATCCAGGCAGCTGGCCAGGCAGTCAGTGGCCAGGTACAGCCCAGCGCAAGTTACGGCCCCGATCGCGAGGATTGCCTGGTCAGCGGCGCAATCACCTTTTCCGCCAGCCTGGCCAGCCTCGATACGCTAACGCACGGCGACCAGATTACGACAGTCTACGAGGCCTGCGATGACGGCGATGGCGCGGTCTACAACGGGCGGCTGCGCATTGATGTACAGAGCTTCACGGGCGACCTGTTCGCCGATCTCTACCGGCTGGACGGCCGATTCACTTTCACCAACCTGGCCATCACCGAAGACGGCACCACCGAGACGAGCAATGGCACGCTGAACGTCGACATGAACCTGCTGACCCCGGACCTCGAGTCAGACAGCATCACCTTCACCAGGTTCACCTTGCGTTCGGGCAACACGGCCTGGACCTTTCATGACGTGGTGTCGAACGTCGAAGACGACCACCGGGGCGATGCCTGGCTGACGACTCTTTCCGAGTCCGGTTCACTGGAAAGCTCGAACTTCGAGGGCCGGATTGATTACGGCACACTCACGCCATTCCAGTCGGTCGACGGCGACTACCCGGCCACTGGCGTCCTGCGCATCGACGGCGCCAATGGCGCCAGTGTCGTGGTTACCGCCCTCGATGAAGAAAACCTGCAGCTCGCCATCGACTGGAATGGCGACGCCGCGATCGATGAAACCCGGCTGATGGACTGGAGCACGGTACCGGGGTGGTGAGGTGGATCGCGGCTGAAGCCGCTCCTACGAGCCGCTCCTACGAGCCGCTCCTACGAGCCGCTCCTACGAGCCGCTCCTGCGGGCACTCGAAAAACCGAGCGCACCGCGGCCCGCTGCGCGACCGGTGGTGAGGCAGGCGCTGAGCAGATAGCCGCCGGTCGGCGCCTCCCAGTCGAGCATCTCGCCGGCCACAAACACGCCCGGCAGTCGGCGCAGCATGAACTGCGCATCGATTTCATCCAGCGCGATACCGCCCGCCGTGCTGATCGCCTCAGCCAGCGGGCGGGCGGCGGTGAGTGTCAGCGGCACGGCCTTGAGGTGTGCCGCCAGGCGTGCCGGATCAGCCAGCGTCAGCGCATCCGTTGTTTCACGCAGCAGGGCGGATTTCACGCCTTCGATGCTCACCGACTTGCGCAAATGGCTGGCGCGGCTGGCCTTGCCGCGCGGACGCGAGAGCGCCGCGGTCAGTTGCTGCAAAGTCCGGTCGGGCAGCAGATCGATCAGCAAGGTGGCCGTGCCCTGCGCATCGATTGCATTGCGCAAGGCCGCCGACAACGCGTAGACCGCACTGCCCTCGATACCGTTGGCTGTAACGATGAATTCACCCCGCAGCGTCTGGGCACCGAAGCTGAGTCCCACGGACTTCACAGGCTGTCCGGCACAGCGCTCGCGCAGATGCGCACTCCAGGCCACATCGAAACCGCAGTTGGCCGGACGCAGTGCATTGATGCGCACACCCCGTTCGGCGAGCACCGCTGACCACGCACCATCGCTGCCCAGGCGCGGCCAGCTTGCACCACCGAGCGCCAGCACCGTCGCATCAGCGCCGAATTCGCGGTGGCCATCCGGCGTGTCGAAAACCAGCGCGCCCTGTTCGTTCCAGCCCTGCCAGCGGTGGCGCAGATGCAGGCGCACACCGGCCGCATGCAGGCGTGCAAGCCAGGCACGCAGCAGTGGCGAGGCTTTCATTGCGGTCGGGAACACCCGGCCCGAGCTGCCG
>JAUPLK010000061.1 GCA_030836925.1 Pseudomonadota bacterium | reverse complement strand
GCGGGCCGAGGGGTGAAAAACTTCCGCCGAAAAACGCAATGCCCTGGTTGTAGGTGTTGCGGAACGAGGACTTGATCGTGTCATCCTCGAAGGCGTTGTCGACGTAGGCAATGATGTCCCACTGCTCGTTGACCACACCCAGGCGGAAATCGACCGTGGTATAGGAGTCGAACGCGACCGTGTTCACGGCATCCTGGTAGCGGTCGTCCTGGTAGATCAGGTCACCTTCAAACAACCAGTCGGTCTCACCGACCAGCGGCTGACGCCAGGAGTAACCGCCAACGAGCGCGTGCTTGGGCGCATATTCGAGCTCATTGCCGGACAGGTCGATCTGGCAGAAGTCATCGTCCACGCCACTGCCGGGCACAAGGCGGGCTGGATCGGCCACGATGGTGCAATTGCCCGCATCGGCAATCGTGCTCGGGCCCTTGGTCAACGAAGTGAAATCATCGTATTCGGTATCCAGATACGTGTATGAGGCAGTGAGTTGCAATGCTTCGGTCGCCTGCCAGGCAACGTCCAGCTCCAGGCCGTATACCGTCGCCTTCGATGCATTGACCGGCGCGGCAAACAACAGACCGGTATCCGCATCCTGCTTCTGCGAGGACACCAGCTTGTCGTCAAACTCCTGGTAGAACAGCGAGGTGTTCAGCACCAGGCGCTTGTCCAGCCAGTCGGTCTTCGCACCGACCTCATAGACGTTGAGGGTTTCATCCTCAAAACGGCTGGCAGCGGGATCGAAGCCGGTCAACGCACCGACGACGCTGATACCGGCTGGCTTGGTCGCCTTGGCCCAGGACAGGTAGTACATCGCATCGTCGGAGGCCTGCCACTGCAGCGTCACTTTCGGCGAGAAGAAGTCGTCAGTCACCCGGTCCGACAGGGTGCCATAGGCGGCCGCCAGCGAGGCCGGGAAGTTCGCGCACGGCGGGAAAGTCAGGCCACGCGAATCGACCGCCCGAGGCCGCGCGCACTGCGCACCCGCACCATCCGGATCACGGCGATCAGGTCCGGTTACCTCAACCTCTTCGTCCGAATAGCGGCCCTCGACGATCAGCTTCCAGCTGTCGACGAACTCCCATTCGACCAGGCCATAGACGGACCAGTGATCCGTATCCTGGGTCCATGGATCGATATAGCGCAGGGCATTCGAACTGATCGCTGCCAGTTGCGGCGCGCAATTGACGCCCGGTGCAAATGGCAGGGCAGCATTGGAAATACAGTTGACGCTGCCATCCTGGATGTCCTTGTCTTCCGCCCAGTACAGGGCACCGACGGTCCAGGCGACCGCACCGTCGGTAGTGGATTGCAGACGCAGTTCCTGGCTGAACAGATCGGTTTCGTCACGCAGCCAGAACTCGGCACCGGTGGTCTTGCCGGTTGCGGCCACACTGCCTTCGCGACGACCATCTTCAAAGCTGAACACATCGCTGGTGGCATAGTGCGTCAGCGATGTCAGCTTCACTGCACCGAAATCCACGCCCAGCTCGAGGGTATTGCGCCAGATTTCACGGTCCGTGCCCGGGTAGTCGGCACCGGTACGCGGATCTTCCGACAGGGTCACGTCCAGATCATCGCCATCCGGCAGGCTGGTTACCGCAGCGATCTGGGTCAGATTCGGGTTGATGGCCGGAACCAGCGGACCCGCACCATCCGGATCGGTGCGCGCACTGAGCGGAATATCCTTCAGCACCGTGGGCGTGATGGCCGAATAGGGCGCCTGTTCGATGGTGTCGTCGGTGTACTCGGTATGGAAAGTTGCCGCGATCCCGTCGCTGATATTCCACACCAAGTTACCGGAAACGCCTTCGCCATCCGTGCCACCGATGTCCTGGCCGGTTACCGAGTTCTTGTAATAGCCATCGTGTTCCCAGCTCGCCACATTGATGCTGCCAAGCAGGGTTTCACCGAGCAGCGGACCACTGAGACTGCCACGCGCTTCAAGCTGGCCGTTGTCACCGATATCCGTGCCAACCCGGCCCTGGAATTCACTGGTCGGCTTGCGCGTGATGTAGTTGATCGCACCGGCAAATGCGGTGCGTCCGTACAAGGCGTTCTGCGGTCCCTTGACCACCTCGATACGCTCGAGGTCAAAGAGGCGCGGGTTCAGCAACAGGCCACCACCATTGGTCTGGATTGCCTGGCTGGCGATATCGATGCCATCCACCAGTACCGCAACGTTCTGCCGACCGCGCGTGGGGGCGAGACCGCGGATCGTGACACGGGTGTCCTGCGACGCGAAACCCTGATCGAAAATGACGCTGGAGCTGAACTTGCTGACATCAGAGATACTCGCGATGTTCAGTCTCTCGATTGCATCAGCGGTCAGCACCGATACGGCTATCGGGACTTCCTGCAGGTTCTCCTCACGTTTACGAGCACTGACGATGATTTCTTCCAGTGCCGAGGCCATCGGCGCCACCATCAGCGCAGACAGACCGACGACGCCGGCGCACATCAGTGAGTTGCGAAACTTCGTATGCATTTTTGACTCCCCCATTGCGTTTAAGCAGCCGACCGGCAATCAGGCCAGGCCAACCAACCTTCTCACGGTGAGGGTATAAAGACGCAGCGCGCCGAACCATCAATTGTTATTCTTGTTTCACAATTCCTGATTGTCAGTCAGAATCGGGAAAAGCACGGGGGCAGCGATGGAAATCCGGCAACTGCAGCATTTTCTGGCGGTCGTCGAGACTGGCAGTTTTCACAAGGCAGCGGCGCTGGTCAATATCACCCAGCAGGCGATCAGCCGCAGCATCCAGCAGCTTGAAAAGGAGTGCGGCGGACGCCTCCTGGAACGAAAAAAGGGCACCCGGCACAGTGTCGGGCCGACCAGCTTCGGCCTGTTGCTGCTGCCCCGGGCGCAGCGGGCGCTGGCTGAACTCAAGGGGTTTCGCGACGAACTGGAGAACCTCATGGGGACGGGCCGGGAAATGGTGCGCCTCGGTGCCACCCCTACCGCAGTACGCGGCCTGCTGCCCGCTGCCATCCGTGCATTCCATGCCAGCCAGCCGGCGGTGCGCGTGCAGGTCATGCATCAGGTCGCACATATCGTGCTGGAACAAGTCGGCAGCGGCCTCTACGACATCGCGATCTGCGACGAACCGGAAGAACGGCTCGACGCACGCCTCAGCGCCGAGGCGCTCTACACCGATCACAACATCTTCGTTGCCCGGAAGGGCCATCAGTGGACCGGCGAAGGGCGCCTGGAACTAAAGTCGCTGATGGATGCCGAATGGGCCATCGTCGGACCCTTCTGCCGGATGTGGAACGAGCTGCGCGACATCTACGACTGGGCCGGCCTGGCGCCGCCCCGGCACAGCATGGAGAGCAACTCGGTCGAACTCTGCGTCCAGCAACTGCTGAACGATGACTACGTGTCGTTTTTACCGGCCCGGCTGGTGAGCGACGAGCTGCGCAGCGGTCGGCTGGTCGAGCTGCCGGTACGCCAACCGAAGCCCCGCACCTGGTCCTGCCTGCTGGTCACGCGCGCCGACAGCAAGCCCGGCGCAAGCGCAGCGGCATTCATCGACACGCTGCGCTCAGCCGCAAAAAAGCTGCCGAAGCTCTAGGCCGCAAGCCTATTCGACGATTTCGGCGCGTGTGCTCTGGATGAAGGCCACGACATCCGCACGTTCGGCCTGCGGCACATTGAAAGCGTCCAGCGTCGCATTGAGATGCGCGATGAACGTCGTCCAGTCGCGCTCGCTGACCTTCATGCCGCGATGGGACAGCACCATGTCGCGCCCCGTGTAATACATCGGGCCACCAGCCTGTGCGCAGAGAAAATCGACCAGCAGCTGCTTCTCGCGCTCGATGCCGTCAACGCCGCGGTTCTGCCAGAAGCGTCCGAGCACGGCATCAGCCTGCAGGCGCGGCAGGAGGTTGTTGACCACGGCCCGAATTGCGTCGTAACCACCGAGACGTTCGTAAAGGGATTTATTGCTCATTTCAACATTCCATCAACGGTATAAATGTATCGTGGCATGCGCAGCCGTCCACCGGGACAGGTTGGCCACGTGGCCCCACGGCGCGGAGCAAGATACTCCTCGGAGTACTGTCTGTCAGCCTATGCCAGGCTGAGCGCCTTCGGAAACAGGATCTCGTTTTCCTTGCGCACATGCTCGGTGGTGTCCGCCGCAAAGGCCGCGAGTTCATCGAGCAGCTCACGGTGCACAGGCCCCGCCCATTCCGGTGACTGGAATCCGTCCGTGAGCTGGCCCAGGTAGGCCAGTAGTTCATCGATGAAGCCATGTTCGCGCTGCATGCATTCGATGGGCGGCGTGATGATTTCCATGTCGACGGAGTCGACATCGCTCGACCCGGCGATGCGCCGGAGCACGGGAAACAGCATGGCCTCCTCGCGGTGCATGTGCGAGAGCATTTCGTCGCTGAGGGCTTCGACCGCCTCCTGCACCTTGGGCAGCCGCTCATCCCGCTGCAGGTCTGCCGGGGGAATGGCTTCCGCGCACTCCCGTACCCGGAGCAGCACATCCCGGGCAAACACATGGTGCGTATCCAGGATCAGGTCGAGCAAGGCCGGAATGGCCAGCTCGGCGGGCGGCGGCTGACCCGCCGTAGAGGCGGCTGTGGATTTTGGCGGCATGGCTGCACCCGGCGATCACTGGCAGAATGGGCTACCGCTGGACTTGCCACCGGAAACTCCCGCAGATGACCCAATATACGCCGGCCACAGATACTGCTGAAGCAGCGGCGCAAAACCGCAGCGCTGCCGCGCCCGCCAGCCGGCAGGGGCTGGCCATGAGCATTGCGCTGCTTGCCCTCTGCATCGCCGCAGCGACGCTCGCCTATGTCTGGATCGGGCAGCGCCCGGGCAGCGGTGCACAGCTTGATGAACTGCGGGAACAGGCCCGCATCAGCAATTCCGAGCTGGCCGCACTCCGCGCACGCGTCGATGACTTCAGCGCCGGGCGACGCCGGGCGGATCAAGAGATCGACCGGCTGGCCGAGCAGATCAGCCAGGAAACCGAGGCGCTGGGCACCCTGCCTGCCCGGATGGACACCATCGAGGACACGGTCGAGCGTTTCGTGGGCGCAGGCGACAAGGTGCGGGCAGCATGGCTGCTGGCCGAAGCCGAACACTACATGCGCATCGCCAATGCACAGCTCGGGCTGGCCGGGGAGATCAATGTCGCCCAGACATCCCTGGGTCTGGCCGACGATACGCTGCGCGAGCTGAACGACCCGCGCCTGACGCCGGTGCGCAAACAGCTGGCAAAGGAGCTTAATGAGCTGAAGGCCGTGCCGCGCCCGGATACCGAGGGCATCGTGCTCACGCTGGGCAGCCTTGCCGATGGCCTCGAAGACCTGCCGCTCAAGAATGCCATGCCGGACACCTTCCGCGGCACACCCCGGGAACCTGCCGAGAATCTCACCGGTTTTGCCCGCGCGGCGGCTACCGTGCGCGCTGCACTGGCCAGCCTGGTGAGCGTACGCCGGGCCGACGACCCGATTTCACCCCTGCTGTCCGACGCCCAGAAGACGGTACTGATCCGCAGCCTGGATCTTGAACTGCAACTGGCGCGGCTCGCCATCATGCGCGGCGACGCGGGCATGTTCCGCCGTTCCATCAGCGCCGCCACGGAGCGCGTTGCCGACCAGTTTGATCCGGTGTCGGCCGAAGTGCAGTCGGCGCTGGAGTCGCTCCGCGATCTGTCCACGGTACAACTGCCGGAGGAATTGCCGGATATTTCCGGCTCCCTGACTTTGCTCCTGCGCCTGACGGATGCCGGAATCAAGGAATGAAGACCGGCTTCACGATCATCGTCGCGCTGCTGATCGGGGCGCTCGCTGCGCACCTGGCGCTGCCCGACAACGGCTATGCGCTGATCAATTTTCGTGGCTACATCATCGAGACCTCGGTACCGGTGCTGGTACTGCTGCTGATACTCGCCTACCTCGCGGTGCGTACCCTGGTCCATGTCTGGCAGGCACCGCGCCGGCTGGGCGAGGCCTGGGCGCGCGGCCGGGCGAAGCAGGCCGGCAAGAAAGCGACGCAGGGCTATATCGCACTCGCCGAAGGTCGCCTGGCCCAGGGCGAGCGACTGCTGACCCGCGGTGCCCGGCATTCCGAAACACCACTGCTCAACTACCTCGCCGCCGCCCGGGCGGCACAGATGCAGGGCGACCGGCAGCGGCGCGATGCCTGGCTCAACATGGCCTGCGAACAGGAGCCCGCAGCCACCGACGCCGTGCTGCTGACCCAGGCCGAACTGCAACTGGAAGACGGCCAGTTTGGCGAGGCGCTGGCCAGCCTGAACCGTGTCCGTGAACGGCAGCCGGGCCACGCCCAGGCATTGAAGCTGCTGGGCGATCTCCATCAGCGCCGCAGGGAATGGCAGCCGCTGGCCGAATTGCTGCCGCAAATCCGGCGGCACGGCAACGTCGCGCCGGATCTGCTCGATGAATGGGGCGTGGCGGCCTGGAGCAACCTCATGGCCACGCTGCAGGCCGATCGCAGCGCGCTCGAACGCATCTGGGCTGACGTGCCGCGCCATCTGCGCCGCGAGCCCCGTCTGACCCTGGCGCGGGCGCAGGCGCTGATCGCCTGCAGCGCAGTCGATGATGCCGAACTCGAGATCCGACGCACGCTGAACGAGGACTGGAGCGAGGCGCTGGTGCAGCTTTATGGCCAACTGGGCGTGGCGGACCCGGCCGCACATCTCAAACGCATCGAGGCCTGGCTGAAGGAGCACCCTGAGGATCCCGCCCTGCTGCTCGCGGCCGGACGCACCTGCGTGCGGCACCAGCTGTGGGGCAAGGCACGCAGTTATTTCGAGGCCAGCCTGGCGCTGCGGGCCACACCTGAAACCTGGCGCGCGCTCGGCCAGTTGATGACGCAGCTGGGCGAGATGCAGGCTGCCGCGCGGGCTTTCGAGCGCGGCCTGTCGATGGCCACCACCACGCCGCAGTCCGGTGCCCCGGCGACCGTGGCATTACCGCCGCCTCCGGGCCGCATCGCGATCTGATCAGCGCGGCACGGGCCCACCGCTCGTCCAGTCAGTCGCGAAGCTGGCCAGTCGCGGTCCCGGCGACTGGTCAAACCAGCTTTCGATCAGGCGGTAGGCGATCGAGATCGGCGGCGGCAGCAAGACCTGGCGGGCGAGGATATCGGCGCGCGACAGCCAGCGCGCCTCGATGAGTTCGCCGTCGTTCAGACGGATATCGCTGCTTTGTGCCGCCGCATGGAAGCCGAGCATGAGCGCCGAGGGGAATGGCCAGGGCTGCGAAGCCATATAGGTCGCAGCAGCCACCGCGATATTGGTTTCTTCCCGGACCTCGCGGATAACTGCTTCTTCCAGGCTTTCACCCGGCTCCACGAAACCGGCGATGGTCGAAAAACGGCCCTCCGGCCAGCTGGCCTGCCGCCCGAGCAGACACCGGTCACCGCGATGGACCAGCACGATCACGGCCGGATCGATGCGCGGGAAGCAGCGCTGCGCACACGAGGCATCGCTGCAGACCATGACGAAGCCACCCTCTGCGGGCTGGTTCGGTGCGCCGCAGACGCCGCAGTACCGATGCCGTTCCTGCCAGAGGATCATCGCCCGTGCGTAGGCCAGCAGGGCTGCATCCGCCTCGCTGACCTGGCTGGCGATCTCGCGCAGGCCCAGAAAACCGGCGCTGGGCAGGTGTGCAGGCAGTTGCTCGTCGCCCAGCCGCACGGCAAACAGCGCGCGACCGGCGCGGCGACCCAGGAACACCATGCTCTCGTGGCCCGTGGCCACCATCGCCAGCTCTTCGCGGCGACAGTCGGCCACCAACCCGTCGCGTACCAGGCAGCGCGACTGCCAGACCGGCAAAAAGCGCGTTTCGGCCTCGGCATAGGCGGCCGCCAGCGCCTGCGGCAACTGGCGCAGCTCGGCGAGTCGCTCGATGCCAGCGCCACTGAAGGTGAGCCTGGTGATGGTCATGCGGGCAGGTTACGCGTGATCCTTCA
>JAUPLK010000285.1 GCA_030836925.1 Pseudomonadota bacterium | reverse complement strand
CGCCAGCAGCCCCCGGGCGCGGGCGAGCGCGGCCGCGAGCGGCTGCGGGTCGATCGTGTACAGGAGGTCGCCCTTCTTGACCGGGTAGCCTTCCCGGTAGTTCACGGTCTGCAGATAGCCCTCGACGCGTGCGCGCACCTCGATTTCCGTGGAGCCCCGGGTCTGGCCGACTGCCTCGATGAAGATCGGCACTTCCTTCTGCAGGACCGTCGCCACCTTGACGTCGAGCAGCGGTGCTGCCGGTGCTTCCTGCTTGCCGCAGCCGGGCAGGGTCGTCGTGAGCAGGGCGCAGAGCGTTGCGAGCAGGGCGGTTTTCATCTGGCGAATGACTCCTGTGATGGGTGTCCTGACCTTGCGTCGGCAGATTTCATCGACCCACCCACGGCGCCTGCTCCAGGATTCATGTATATCAGGCGATAAGGCACCCAGCGCCACTTTAACCCAGTTCTCGATGGCCATGAAACCGAAGCCGACGGGCCCGGCCAATGACGGAGGCAATTCGATGCGTATGCGGAGGCAGATGCGTTAGGCTGCCCGGACATGCCTGTCAGGAGGGTGCATTGGTGAAACTGAAGCTGTCGCTCAACTGGCTGCTGGCACTGGTGCCGGTAGCGGTCGGCTTGGAGGCCACACATGCCCCGGCACCGTATATCTTCTTTGCCGCAGCGCTCGGCATCGTGCCCATTGCGGCGCTGCTGGTGCATGCGACCGAGCAGCTGGCGACACGCACGGGCGACGCCGTTGGCGGCCTGCTCAACGCCACCTTCGGCAATGCGCCGGAGCTGATCATCGCCATCGTGGCACTGAAGGCCGGGCTCATGCAGATGGTGCTCGCCTCGATCATCGGCGCCGTGCTGGCCAACCTGCTGCTGGCGCTCGGCCTGGCGTTCCTGCTGGGTGGCTTGAAGAAGCATGACCAGGAGTACAACGCCGGCGCGGCACGCATTTACAGCAGCATCATGCTGATCACGGTCATCGGCCTGGCCGCGCCCGGGGCGTTCAAGAACCTGTTTGGCGTCGAGGCGGCCGTGCTGCGCTCTGATTCACTCAATATCGGGCTGGCGCTGCTGCTGCTCGCGCTCTACGTGCTGTACCTCATCTTCATGCTGAAGACCCACCCGGAGTTGTTTGTCAGCAAGGGCGGCGGGCCGGAGGCGCACGCTGCGGAGTGGGGCGTCAAGCGGGCAGTGACCACGCTCGTCGTCGCATCAGTGGGCGCGGCCTTCATGAGCGAGATACTGGTGGGTGCAGCGGAGGCCACTGGCGAGGCGCTCGGCATGTCGCAGATCTTCATCGGCGTGATCCTGCTGGCGCTCATCGGTGGCGCTGCCGAGCTCGGTGCGGCCGTAACCATGGGCGTGCGCGACCGGCTCGATCTGAGCATCGGCATCGCGCTCGGCAGCTGCATGCAGATCGCGTTGTTCGTGGCGCCCGTGCTGGTGCTCGCCAGTTACTTCATCGCCCCGGAGCCGCTGCGACTCGAATTCGGCAAGACCGCCGTGGGCGTTCTGCTGATGAGCGTGCTGATCGGTACCGTGGTCTGCGCCGATGGCCACTCGAACTGGTACAAGGGCGTGCAGCTCGTGGCCGTGTACCTGGTGCTGGCGCTGCTCATGTACCTGGCGCCGGGATAGCCCGGCGCCCGATTCAGCCACCGAGGGCGATGGCGGCCAGCACCATGACCATACCGAACAGGGTCAGTACCGTCGCGGCGCGCCACGGATTGACGGTCGTGTAGCGGGCCCATTTGTAGCCGATCACGAAGAAGAGCCCGATCAGGATCGCGTTGGAAACGCGCATCGCCAGCCAGGGTTCGGCGATGAAGGCGAAGGGCAGCGCCGCGGGGAAGCTCGCAAAGACGACCAGCCAGAACACCCCGAGCGCCGCCAGCCAGTCTTCGCCCCGCACCCCGGTGCGCAGCTCCGGCGACGACCGTAGCTGTACGACGATGTCCCGGTAGAGCTGCTGCCGGGTTGCGGGGCTGGTTATGTTTTCGACGTACTCGTCCATTTCGGCAGCCACTGCCGCGATGGCCTGCTGCTCTTCCGGCATGCCGCGGATAAGTCGCCTGATCCGCGCGGACCGGCCCCGGTCGAAGGCGCGTCCGAGTATCAGCAAGCCGCCGTCGATGATGCCCCAGGCGATGTTGCAGCCGATGGTCGCGATCAGCAGTTCCCGCGCCGCGTCTTTGTTGTCGCCAACCACAAAGCCGGCGGTCAGCGTGAAGGTGAGCGTCATGATCAAACCGAAGAGCAGTTCGCCGAGGCGCTCGCCAGCCGTCAGGTGACGGGTAATGAAGGGTATCTCGAAGCCGGCCATGACACAGACCTCCGGGTGAGCGCAAATGTCCCGGCTGTTGACCGGGGAGCGATGACCCTACAATGTCTGCAGCACCCGTTACAACCAGAGCAAGGGAGCAGGCCGTGCTGAACAATATCGCCGCGCAGACTGGCACCTTCCTGCTGCTGGCCTTCCCGGCCCTGTTCTCGATCATCAACCCGCTGGGCGGCGCCTTCGTGTTTCTTGCCGCCACGCGGGGACTCTCCGCGCAGACCCGCACGCGCCTGGCGCGTCAGGTGGCCACCTACAGTTTCATCACGCTGAACCTGTCCATGCTGATCGGGGCTTTCGTGCTGCGCATCTTCGGCATCGAGATGCCGGTGCTGCGACTCGCGGGCGGCATCATCATCGCCCTGACGGCGTGGAAGCTGCTGAATGCCGACGACGACAGCGCAGAACGCGGTGCCGTCATCGAAGAAGCAAATACCCGCGATGCCAGCCATCTGGCTTTCTATCCGCTGACCATGCCGATGACCACCGGTCCGGGAACGATCGCGGTGGCCATCGCGCTGGGTACCGGCGGTGGTGGCCCGGGCGCGGACAATCCCCTCGTCTTCGCCGTGCAGGCGCTGGTGACGAGCACGCTGATCTGCCTGCTGATCTATTTGTTGTACCGGTCTTCAAACCGCATCGCGCTGGCCATCGGCCCGACCGGCACCAACATCGTCGCCCGTCTGTCCGCCTTCCTGCTGTTCTGCATCGGCATCCAGGTCATGTGGTCCGGCATCGCCGCCCTCGTCGGCAGCCTGTAGGAGCGCCTTCCTGTAGGAGCGGCTTCAGCCG
>JAUPLK010000284.1 GCA_030836925.1 Pseudomonadota bacterium | reverse complement strand
ATTCTCGGGCACGGACGCCAGCGGCGCTTTCATCGGCGGCACCGTGGGTTACGCCTTCCTGTACGGCATGAAACGCGCGATCTTCTCCAACGAGGCCGGTCAGGGCACCTCGCCCATCGCCCATTCAGCAGCAAAGACCAGGGAACCGGTGCGCGAAGCGGTGGTTGCGGGGCTCGAGCCCTTCATCGACACCATCGTGGTCTGTACCCTGACGGCGCTCGTCATCATCATCACCGGCACGTGGAACAGGCCTGCAGAAGCGGTCTTGCCGAGCGAGATCAGTCCGGTAGCGGCTGCGCCGGGGGAATGGACGCTGCCGGAGGCAGCTGCGCCGACTCGCACGGGAGGCGCGTGGTCAGGTGGCGAGCGCGTCTTCGTCATCCTGCGCGGCACACCCAATGAGCAGAGCGGCAATGATCTGCACCGGCTGGCTGGAACCGTCGCAATCGCGGCCTCCGGCACAGCGGTGATCAGCTGGAGCACTTTGCAGAGCGCCGAGCCGCCGGATCTCGATGATCACGGCATTTATGTCAGCTATGTTGGCGCTGCACTGACCGCCGTGGCATTCGATTCGGTAATACCGGGCCTCGGTCGTTGGGTAGTGACGCTCGCCGTCTGGCTGTTTGCGATTTCCACGATGATCTCTTACAGCTACTACGCCGAGCAGGGCATCGTGTATCTGGTCGGTGAGCGCTGGATTGCACCTTTCAAGTATGTGTACTGCGGCCTCGCGATCGTTTCAACGCTCGGTTTCTTCAAGTCCGACACCCAGCTCGACAACCTGAGCGGTTTTGGCACCGGGCTCATGCTGTTCGTCAATATTCCGGTGATGTGGTTCATGGGTCACCGTGCGATACGTGCTTATGGCGACTACATGGCCCGGCTGGATTCCGGACAGATGGGTGCCGGTCATGCGCCGCCAGCACTGCGCGATGTCATCAGCGGGCGCGATGCAGAGAGGTAGGAGCGCCTTCTGTGGGAGCGCCTTCAGGCGCGACCTTCTGCTCAACAATCGCGGCTGAAGCCGCTCCTACAGCCGCTCCTACAGCCGCTCCTCCCCGCGATCTACTCGCGAAACGATTTCTTCCGCTATCGCCAGTGAAGCAGTAAGCCCCGGCGAGTCGATGCCGTAGAGGTTGATCAGCCCCGGCACACCGTGGGTTTCCTCGCCCTGCAGGCCAAAGTCTGAAGCGGGCTCTCCCGGTCCGGAAAGTTTTGGACGGATGCCGGTATGGCCGGGCTGCAGGCGGGCCGCATCGAGACGCGGGTAGTAGCGGCGGATCGCGGCAATGAAGGCGTCTCGCCCGTGCAGATCAAAGCTGTAGTCGACGGCACTGATCCACTGCAGGTCGGGGCCAAAGCGCGCCGCACCACCGAGATCCAGCGTGACATGAATACCCAGATCGGCAGCGCCGGCGACCGGATACACGAGATGGCTGAAGGGCGATTTGCCAGACAGGCTGTAGTAGTGACCGCGTGCGAGGTGCAACGGCGGAATAGTTGCCGGAGGAAGTCCGTCGATGTTGCGGGCGACATCCTGCGCGTGCAGGCCGGCAGCGTTTACCAGGTTCCTGCAGCTAATCTCTGTTGTGCCTGCCACCTTGATTTCGAACAGGCCATTTCGGCGCACCACACGGCTCACCCGCGTATTGAGCACAACGGCGCCGCCATTCGCCTCCAGATCGCCCTGCAGCGCGAGCATATAGGCCCGGCTGTCGATGATGCCGGTCGAGGGTGAATGCAGCGCCTGCACGCAATGCACCGCGGGTTCGAGCTTGCTGACTTCAGCGGGATCGAGCCTGGTCAGATCAGTGACGCCGTTGGTGCTGGCCTGCGCCAGATATCCGTCGAGCGCGGGGATCTCGGTGTCCGAGGTCGCCACGATCAGCTTGCCGGTGCGCGCATGGCCGATGCCCTTTTCTGCACAGTAGCGGTACAGCAGATCGCGACCGGCCACGCACAGCCGGGCTTTCAGCGTGTCGCCCGGATAGTAAACGCCGGCGTGGATGACTTCGGAGTTGCGGCTGCTCGTCTCCGTACCGATGGCATCGGCCGCCTCGATGACAATGACCTCAAGGCCACGCAGTGCGAGCGCACGGGCTGCCGCAAGGCCGATGACGCCGGCACCGACGACGACGCAGTCAACCGTATCGTTGTCAGCCCGCCGCACAGGCGTGTTTCTGGATAAATGCATGCACGTCATCAACGACCGGTGCGAGCCAGCTCAGCGGGCGGGCCAGCGCAAGGACAATGCTGGCATGTTGCCGCTCCGGCACGATGACGAGCTGCGCCTGACCGCCGGCTGCCGTAACCAGCTCGGCAAGCTTGGCAGAGTTTCGCGGCTTGACCGTGTTGTCGAGATAGCCGTGAACGAGCAAGGCAGGACCTTCATCGCCGGTCACGAAGTTGATCGGCTGGCTTGAAGCGCGCGTCGCCGGCGGAAAGATCTGCTCGAGCGGACCACCGACCAGCGGCAGGAAGTCATAGGGCCCCGACAAGCCGATGAAACCACAGGGTCGTTGCTGCGTGCCTGCAAGCTGCAGGTAGCTTTCGTCATAGTGGAGGAGCGCCGCAATCTCGCCACCGGCAGAATGCCCCATCACGAATACATTCGACGGATCGCCACCGTATTGCCCGATATTGTCGAAGGTCCAGCGCAGCGCGGAAGCTGAATCATTGACGAATTCCGGAAATTGCACCTCAGGGAATAACCGGTAGTCCGGAATCACGACCACATAGCCCTGGCGCACCAGCGTGGAGGCGACAAAGGCATATTCCTCCTTGGTACCACTCTGCCAGCCGCCCCCATAGATGAACACGATGACTGGTCGCAGCGACACGCTGGTCATGCTTTCCTCGGGTCTGTACAAATCCAGCGTCAGCTCGTGCGCGCCGAAGGGGATGTCCCGGCTAACTTCACCCGAACCGATTGGACTGACCGAACTGATGACGCGCAACGGACTGCAGCCGCTCATGAGCAAAGCAAGCAACAGGATTCGAATAGCCGGCTTCATCAGCGCCAGCCAATCTGCCATCGTGCATCGTTCTTCAGTTCCCGCCAGTCGATCTCGGTTTCGCGCCGACTGTGGACGGCCTCGAGAATGCAGCTTTGCACGCGATCGGCCAGA
>JAUPLK010000060.1 GCA_030836925.1 Pseudomonadota bacterium | reverse complement strand
GAACTGTTCCGGATCAGGGCTGGCCGGTTTCGACACCGTCATCAGGCCCGCGATACCTGGCCGGGCACAGCTGGAGTGGTAGAAAAATGCCAGGTCACCCGGACGGAAGTCATCGCGGAACATGTTGCGCACCTGGTAGTTGCGCACACCGGTCCAGTCGGTACTGCCATCCCGCTCGAGGTCGTCGATGCTGTATACCGAGGGTTCGGATTTCATCAGCCAACAAGCCATAAATACATGCCTCAGGAGGACTTCGTCATGCTGAACCGGCTGCAGAATCTGGTGATCCGCGTGTCACAGACCTGGTGGCTCTACCTGTGCGTGGTGCTGCTGTTCGCGGGATCGCTGCTGTCACTGCTGCGCATCGGTGAAAAATTCCCGTCGTACGCCGCCGGCAACCAGCCCTTCGACCTGCAGAATGCGCTCACGCCGACAGAAGTGTACCCGCAGCTCGCCAGCTGGACAGAGAGCGCCCACCAGCTCTACCACGCTTTCACGCTGATCGATTACGCCTTTCCGTTCTTCGCCGGCCTGTTCATTGCAGCGACGGCGGCCTTTGCGATGCGCGTCAGCCTGCCGACATGGTATGCAGCGCTGACCAGGCGAAATCTGCTGCCCGTGTTCATGTTCGGAACCGCATTCGACTGGCTGGAAAACATCGCTGCGCTGGGCGTGATCAGTCTCTACCCGACCGAACTGCGCGGCCTGCCAATCGTGCTGGTGCTCGCCAAGCAACTGAAACTCGTCTGCGTCTTGAGCGCACAGGCCGTGACGCTGCTGTTGCTGCTCTACGCCGCGGGCAACTGGCTGACCGCAAGACTTCGCCTCAGGCGCTGAGGGCAGCGCTGGCCGCACGCTCTGCGGCGCGGTTCTTCAAACCCAGCGCCAGCATCGTCATCAGCGCCATCACGCTGCCGATAAGCATGAAGCCCTGCATGAAGCCCCGGGGATCATCCGGACCAAACGACGCAGCGATGGCACCAACCAGTGCCGCACCGCTGAGCTGCCCCATCGAGAGCATGACGCTCAGAAGGCCCTGCGCCGCACCGCGCTGCTCGGCACCTGCCTCGTTGAGCACGACGTAACGCAGTGGTGCGCCCAGCAGCGCCGACAGCCCGAAGCCTGACAGAACCTGGCCGAGTACGAAAAAGATCATGTTGGTACCGGCAATGCCAAACATGAAAAAACCGAGCGCCGTCAGCAGCAGGCCGGCCTGCACCACGATCTTCGAACCAATGCGGTCCAGCAGCCGTCCCGCCAGGGGCGAGCCGATCACCAGTGCGATCACGGTCGGGATCATCCAGAAACTCGCCTGATGAGCGCTCATGCCCATGCCTGCGACCGCCAGCGAAGGCAGGAAGACGCCGCTGGTTTCAGCCATGCCAGTGCCAATCGACAGCAGTCCGGCAATATTCATCTGCCGGGAACTGAACAGCCGGGGCTGCAGCACCGGATCTGCCGCCCGCTTTTCGGTGGCCCAGAACAGCGGGACCAGCACCAGCGCAAACATGATGGCACCGCCGATCAGCGGCTCGCCCATCCCCATCAACGGCAGGTTCCGGTCCAGCCCGGTGATGCCAAGGGCGAGTGGGCCAAGCACCAGGCTCAGCAGCAGTACACCCTTGAAATCAAAGGGCTTGCGCTGTGCCGGGCGGGCTGACGGCAGCATGCGTGCGGCACTGATCATCAGTATCAGGCCGATCGGCAGATTGATCAGGAACAGCCAATGCCACGTCAGATACTTCAGGATGAAGCCGGCGAGCACCGGCCCGATCAGGAAAGCGATACCGAACACCGCACCGATCAGACCCAGCGCCCCGCCGCGCTTGTCCGCGGGGAAGGTGTCGCCGATCACTGCCGCAGCGACCGGCAGGATGCCACCCGAGCCCACCGCCTGCAGGGCGCGCCCGAGAATCATCACCGGATAGCTGCGCGCACTGGCGACGACCAGCGAACCGGAAACAAACAGGGCCACATCGAGGATGTAAATGCTGCGCCGGCCGAAGCGATCGGAAAGCTTGGCCATCAGCGGTGTGCTGATCAGGCTCACGAGCACATAGATATTGAAAATCCAGGCCATCTGCCGGCTGCCGACGGCAAACTCGGCCTGGATCGCCGGAAATGCCGGCCCGACGATGGCGATATCCAGGGCGCCCATCAGCACCCCGACAAAAAGCAGCAGCAGGATCTTGTTACGTTGTTTCGCGTCGATGTCCATCAAACCCCGGGCCTCTAGTTGATCAGTACGCTCTCGACCATGCGGCGCAGTTCGCGCTTCACTGCCGCCTTGTTGCCGTGTCTTATCGCCTGCCGGGATGCCGCCTCGACCATGCCGGCGATCAGGACCGTTACCAGCTGCACATCGCGGCGCTTGCCTTTGAGCAATTCGCTTACTGCCCCCTCCAGCACGGCATTCGGCAGGTTGTGCAATGCGATGATCTGCTTGCGCAGCTCTGGTGCGGCCTCACGGACCTCGCCCATGAATTCCATCGTGGCATGCGCCGGACTGGTGGCTATCTCGATCTGGGTGTCCAGCCAGGCGGAGATGCGCGGCAGGGGATCCGGATAGCGGCTCTCGAGCGACTTCATCTCCTCGACGAAGGGCACCATGTCCCGCAGCACGCAGGCCAGCAGGATGTGATCCTTGTTCGGGTAGTACCGGTAGAGCGAATTGCGCGCCAGCCCGACCGCGTGGGCGATATCCTCCATGTCGGTACCGCGATAGCCGAGTTCACGGAACAACTGGGTTGCAGCGCTCAGGATCCGCCCGGTCTGCAGGCGAACATGCTCTTCGATGTTGGCAGCTTCAATTCTTGGCATGGGCTTTTACCGACACGGCGTCGCTATCATGAGGGACGCAGCAGTCTGTCGTCAACTTTCCCGCCGGCCGGCAGCGGGCTTATTTGAGTGAATTCAGCGCGCAGCTATTGGTGTATGCTAAGTGCGCCTGCCGGCTCTCAGCAGGCATCAGGTTGCCAGACAGATTGTGGGCGGAAGTTTCGGCTGAGGTGCCGGGCCTTCGTCCAGGCATTCTGGTTGGCGACGATGGGATGGGAACCGGTTTCGGCAAACAGTCGTTTACGGGGGGTGTCCCGTGACTGGCTTGCCGATATCAGGCGGGTGATTCTTCGCCTGAATCTGGCCGTTGAAAGTTGTGGATACAGGAGGATGACTACATGAGCACTAATATCCGTAAGGCATGGCTGGGTCTGCCAGTTGCGTTGTTGATGATCGCTGGCTGCGGCGGCAAGCCCGCCGAGCAGGCGACCGAAGCTGCCGAGCAGGCAACCGAAGCTGCCGACGTCGCAATGGATAGCGCGACCCAGGCAGTTGACGCCGCTGCCGATGCTGGCACCGCTGCTGTCGACGCTGCTGGTGCAGCGACTGACGCTGCCGGCGCTGCTGTCGACGCCGCTGCCGCTGAGGCAGGCGCTGCTGTGGATGCCGCCGGCGCTGCTGTCGACGCCGCTGCCGCACCGGCTGCTGATGCCGCTGCTGCTCCGGCTGACGCTGCTGCTGCCCAGTAATCCAGAAGTTCCATTCTGGATCTGACGGGGGCCGCTTGCGGCCCCCGTTTTTTTTGCCCGGCGCCCATGCAACACTGGGCGCTGGCCGGGTCCACCCGGCCTGTGACCCTTAGTCGCTGGCGGGAGGCTCAATATGCGGTGGCTGCGCTATCTCGGCTATGCGCTCGGCGGCATTCTCCTCGCCGGCTGCGTCGCCTTCCTGGTCGCCGCCTGGATCTATCGTGATATCCCTGCCGGGGTACTTGAGGCGAAGTACACCACGCCGGCATCCCGTTTTCTCAACGTGGACGGGGTACGCATTCACTACCGCGATGAAGGGAGCGGCCCACCCCTGGTGCTGATTCATGCCAATTTCGCCAGCCTGCTGAGCTGGGACGATGCCGTCGAGTCCCTCAAGAATACCCACCGCGTCCTGCGTTTCGACATGACGGGACACGGACTCACCGGGCCGGATCCGTCCGGAGACTACAGTCTCGAGCGTACCGTCGAATTGACCGGCAGGTTCGTCGACGCACTTCAGCTGGAGCACTTTTCGATTGGCGGCACGTCGCTTGGCGGTACCGTCGCCATGCATTACACGGCCACCCACCCCGAACGGGTTGACCGGCTGATCCTGCTGAGCCCGGGCTCGCTGGAAGGTCGGTCCATGCAGCGCGCCGGGCGCGCCGTCCCCAAGGCCGCGGATATCCTCAAGTACATCGCACCGCGGGCGCTGGCCGAGTTCATGCTGACCTCACGCTTCGGTGATCCCTCCAGAGTGACCGACAAGCTCATCGACCAGTGGTACGAGATGTGGATGCGCGAGGGACAGCGGGCCGCGATTCTTGCCCGGCTGCGCAGCTACTCGAGTGCAGATATCGTCAAGGTCACTGCCGCAATCCGGGTTCCGACGCTGATACTCTGGGGTGAAGAAAATCCGCAGGCACCGGTCGAACAGGCAGCAGAGCTGCGCCAGATGCTCGGCAGCGCACCCGGCGTGACCATCATCACCTACCCGGGTGTCGGCCACATGGCCGCCGAGGAGGCTGGTCCCGCAATCGCGAAGGATATCCAGACCTGGCTCGCCGCCCCGACCGTGAGGCAGAAGGAATCAGTGCCGCCATGATCGCCGCCCGACCGCAACTCCTGTCGCTGCTGCTGTTGATGGCTCAGGCTGCGGCCGCGCAGACGCAACCGGCGATGGATGCAAAGGGCTGGAACCTCGACACCGCGCCGCAGTCGAAAACCGCAACGCCCGCCGAGCCGCCATCCACCCTGAACATGCGTGTCTACAAGGATTTCGACGGCCGCCAACAGCGTATCGGCGACACGTCCTACGCCGTCGATGTCAGCGCCGTGATGACACGCTGCAACGACGGCAGCCTGATCATCACCGCACTCGTGATCGGCGGCCAGCTCACACCCCTGGACAACCATTGCCCAACCACCAGCAAATAACGAGGTATCTGCATGCGCCGATCCACAACCGCCGCCCTGCTGGCGCTGGCCACACTGGCTTTTGCCGGCAACAGCATCGCTGCCACGACACCTGCTGACGCGATCAAGTATCGCAAGGCCGTGATGTCGGCCATGGCCGGCCACACCAGCGCCTTCTCCCTCATCAACTTTGGCCGGGTCGAGCACCGGGATCATCTGCTTGCGCATGTTGATGCGCTGGCTGCGCTCGGCACCCAGCTCAAGGTCCTGTTTCCGGCTGGAACGGGCACGGGCGATACGGATGCCTTGCCGCTGATCTGGCAGGAGCAGGAGAAGTTCGGGCAGTTGATCACCGCTTCGGAGAAGTCGACTGCAGAACTGCGCGCCGCAGTAACCACGGGCGACAAGGCCGCAACCATGAAAGCGTTCAAGGCCGTCGGTGAATCATGCAAAGGCTGCCACGACCGTTACCGCAAAGAGGACGATTGATGACGGCACGACCGGGACCCCGCGCCGGGTTCTGGGTCTTCGCAACACCGCTGCTCTGCCTGATCATCGCGGCTGGAGCAGCGGCCGCGACGCCGGCCGATCAGATCGAACACGGCCGCTATCTGGTCCATGCCGGCGGCTGCATCAGCTGCCATACAGCTGACCGCCCGGATGCGATACCGCTGGCTGGCGGCCGTCGGCTGGAAACACCGTTCGGGGTCTTCTATTCCCCCAACCTCACACCCGACCGCAGGACCGGCCTCGGTGGCTGGACCGACAGCGACTTCGCTGCGGCACTCCGGCACGGCCGGGGGCCGGATGGCAGTCCCTACTATCCGGTTTTCCCGTATCCCGCCTATGCGGGGCTGAACGATGCCGATGTGGCGGCGATCGCCGCCTGGTTGCGCAGCCTTCCACCGGTCGAAAATCCGGTGCCGGCGCACGAACTGCCCTGGTATCTGCGCTCGCGCTGGCTGATGCCGGGCTGGAACCTGTTGTTTTTCGATCCGCAGCCTTTTAAGGCTGACCGGACCCGGGATGCGGACTGGAATCGTGGCGCCTACCTGGTGCGCCACCTGGGGCATTGCGGAGAATGCCATACACCACGCAATTTTCTGGGCGCGCGCGATGATGCGCTTGAACTGGCGGGCAACCCGGATGGGCCCGATGGCGAGAAGATTCCGAATATCCGCCAGGACCGCAAAAGCGGCATCGGCCGCTGGACCATCGAGGACATGCTCCTGTTTCTGGAACTCGGCATGCTGCCGGATGGCGACTTCGCCGGTTCATCGATGAGCGCCGTGATTGACGACAATACGAGCCAGCTGACGGCAGACGACCGGCGCGCAATCGCGGTTTACCTGCAGTCACTGGCACCGCTCGATTCACCATAAGCAGCTAACGGGGCCGAGTTGCACAACGCCGCCGGGAAAGCCGTGCGACCCGTCACAGTTCCGGACAGCCCTCTGCTGTTAGAGTAACCGCGCCTTCACAAGAACAAGAAAAAATGGCGGGAGTGTTCTCAGCACACCTGGTTCCGGTCGATTGCAGGCAGTTGCAGCCCGGCATGTATGTCGCCGAGCTGGATCGTCCCTGGCTGCAGACGCCGTTCCACGCGCACGGCTTTCTGCTGGTCAATGCGGAACAGATCGAGGCATTGCGCCGCGTCTGCAGCTATGTGTATGTCGATCCGGTACTCTCCGAGCACAGCGAGAACGGTCTGTTCAGCACGGGACTGACAGCACGGGTGACTGCCCTGAAAGCCGGCAGACAGCCATGCGCACTCGACCGCAGCAGGCAAGCGCTGCATGAAACCGGTCACGCACTCGATGCAGCCGTGCGCGAAGCCCGACGCTCCGCACAGATCACGCTGACTACACCACGACTGGCCGTCAAGGAACTGGTCAGCAGTATCGTTGCTGACAGCGACGCCCTGCCGTGGCTGATGGCAACGGAGCTGCATGTCGGCTTCCTGTATCGCCGGGCGCTCGGCTCGGCCGTACTCATGACCATCGCCGGTCAGCGCATCGGTTTCGAGCGCGAGCTGCTGGATGAACTGGCCCTGGCCGGGCTGCTGCTCGATATCGGCAAGATCTCCGTGCCCATTACCATTCTGGCCAAACCCGCACGCCTGACCAGCCCCGAGCGCCACTTCATCACCCGGCATGTGCGGCGGGGTCTGTACATGGTGCGTGCCGCCGAAGCGATTTCCGAGCCGCTGGAAGAAGCGCTGCTTGGCCATCACGAACGGCTCGACGGCAGCGGCTATCCACGCGGCATCCGTGGCACACACCTGCCGCTCGTCGCACGACTGGCGGGGATCGTGGACACCTATGACGCCCTGCTGCAGACCAGGAGCTACAGCCCGGCGCTTGCCGCACACGATGCCATTCGGCTCATCAATTCCATGCGCAATCGGCAGTTTGATTCGGCGCTGGTCAGGATGTTCATACTGGCTCTCGGTGTCTGGCCGACCGGTTCGTGGGTACAACTCGCGGATGGCCGGTTTGGCATCGTCCGCAGCCAGACGCCCGGTGAACCGGGCCGCCCCTCGATCGCCCTGGTCTGCGACAGCAGTGGCGACGCACTCGCAACCGATACCAGGCTGTGGCGACCCCGCCGGCGCGGCGATATCGCACGCGCAGTACTGCCTGGTCAGACACGCGTGAGTCAGCGTATCGTCGACGCTGCGGTATCGGCGGCGGCACACCTGGCCGCCTGAGGAAGGTAGCGGGTTTGGCCACGATCGAGCTTTACAGTTTTGCGGCGTGTCCCTACGCACAGCGCGCGCACATCACCCTGCTCGAGAAGCAGCTCGATTTCGCCATCATCGAGATCGACCTGTTCAACCGTCCAGCCTGGTTCTCCACCATCTCTCCATATGGAAAGGTACCTGTCCTGCGGCATGCGGGCGTCACGGTCCATGAGTCGTCGATCATCAACCAGTACCTGGACGAAGCCTTTCCGCAGCCGGCGCTGATGCCCGGGAGCCCGGCCCTGCGGGCGCAGGCGCGCATCTGGATGGATTACTGCGAAACCCGGTTTCTGCCAGCCGTACACAAGCTGATGTCAGAGGTCGATGAC
>JAUPLK010000059.1 GCA_030836925.1 Pseudomonadota bacterium | reverse complement strand
ATGGCATCGACGTCACGACCGAGAACCTGATCTCCGCCGGTTCGGGCCTGCTGGCCAACCGGCGCCTGCTCAGTGACGTGGAGCGGATCGAGGTGGTCAAGGGGCCGCAGAGTGCATTGTTCGGTCGCTCGGCGTTCGCCGGCGCAATTTCCTATATCACCAAGGAACCCGGTGACGAGTTTGAAGGCCGCGTCAATCTGGATGTCGGCGATTACGGACGGCGAACCGTGGACGGCGGGGTCAGCGGTCCGCTTACCGATACCATCAGCCTTGCCCTGTCCGGCGTGCAATTCAACGAGGACGGTTACTTCACCAACAGCCAGTCCGGCGCCGATGTCGGTGGTTCGGATGGCGTCGGCGGTGCGCTCACGGCGATGTGGCGGCCCACTGATGCGGTGAAAATCAAAGGCCGGCTGGAAACCAGCAAGGAGCACTATGACCCGCGTGCAGTGGTGAACATGCAGGGCGATACCCCGGTATTTCTGAATGATCCGCGTGCCAAGGAGATCGTCAACCCGATCATCACCGGTGATGTCTATGGGCAGCCCGACTGGCAAAAGGCGTCCAGTGGCGGTACCAACCTGTTCAACTTTGGCACCTACTGCCCGAAGAACGGTTTTGATCCGCTCAACATCACGCCCGGCGCCCCGGGATTCTGTCTGCCCAGGAATATGGGTGATGCCGATGGCCACGTGGTTTCACTCAGCGAGGATCCCACGACGGGTGGCGAGTTTCCCGGCACTGATACGCGAACCTTCCGTGCCAGCTTGCTGGCCAGCATCGACCTGGGTTACGGCCTGGTCTCCTCATACACGGGCTGGACGGATTTCAATTCCACCGATGTCTATGACCAGGACTATCAGGCCAGTTCCGCCACCGATTTCAATGGCAATGGGCAGATCGCCTACACCTACGATGCCAATGGCAATGTGCTGAGTGGCCGTCGCGATACGCTGATGGGGCAGCAGGGTTCCGACCAGGAAACCGACACCAAGCAGTTCAGCCAGGAATTTCGCTACGAAACCCAGTGGGATGGACCCTGGAAGCTGACGGGCGGCGTGCTTTACTGGCAGGACCATCGCCTCCTCAAGGACAAGAACTACATCATCAGTTGCTCGCCTTTCTCGCGTGACCAGTCCACGACCTCGCCGCTGCTCGATGGGGACGGAAACCCTGTCCTGGACGCCAACGGCAATCCCGTCTCCGATCCGACCACCGGCAGCCTGGCGCAGGTGGCGGGGCTTTGCGATGGTGATCCCGCCTACGCGGCCAGCCTGACCTCCTGGCAGGATCTTTATCGTCAGATCGGTGTCTCTGATCCGGTCAATTTTCCGAATGCGACGCCCGGCG
This sequence comes from Pseudomonadota bacterium, assembly GCA_030836925.1. GTDB lineage: Bacteria > Pseudomonadota > Gammaproteobacteria > Steroidobacterales > SHZI01. The sequence continues at coordinate 6,676 of JAUPLK010000059.1, read as the reverse complement.
CGACCGCATCGACCTGGGATGCAACCACCCGGCACTGGTCCTTCTATGCCCGTGTCGACTGGGCGCTCACCGATGAGCTGAATCTGACCCTCGAGGATCGCTGGGTCAATGAAGAATCCAGCATGACCAAGCCCAGTGGATCGAGCTGCTCCGAGCTTGCCTTTATTCCGGGTTCATACAGTTCGTCGAATCCGGGCGGTGCGAATCGTGCGGTGGCGTGGCTCGACCAGACCCGTACATTGTGTGACAACGAACGGGTGATGTTCGGCTATGTCAATAATGAAATTCTCACCCCGCCCAATGTACTGCCGGTCGAGCTCACCTGGCGCTACATCGAGGGCTCGACGAGTTCCAGCTACAACACACCGAAGCTGACCCTGGACTGGAGTCCCATCGAAGACACCAAGCTGTTTTTCTCCTATGCCTACGCGCAGAAGCCCGGTGGCATCAATGCACTGATCGGTGGCGGTGGTAGTGTACCGCCGACACTCGAGAACGAGCGGTTCGATCCGGAGAAGCTTAAAGCTTACGAACTCGGTCTAAAGACGCAGTTCGAAGCCGCAGGTTTCTGGCAGTTCAATTCCTCGCTGTTCTTCCAGGATTACACCGCCAAGCAGGTCAGCATCCAGGTACTGGACAATGCCGGTGTTGCCAATCCGCGGGTGGTCAATGCCTCCGGAGCAGAGGTGTGGGGATTTGAGTTCGAGACCATCTGGCAGCCCGAATTCATGGAAGGCCTGCTGCTCAGCCTGAGTGGCACCCTGCTCGATGCCGAATACACCGACTGGACCGACGATACCCGCAACCTGGTGCGTGCGGCCGCCTATGGCTCCTGTCCGCTGGTCTACAAATACACCGGGCGCGACGGGGTGGAGCAGGTCGCAGAGGACCCCGCGGACATCACGATCGAGGATACCAGCCGCCTGCAGAATGGCCAGTACGACAACGATGGTATCAATGCCGGTGATGCGCAGCCCGTGGCCTTCTGCAGCCTCGATTACGCGGGCAACGAGCTGGAGCGGACGCCGAAGCAGTCCTATGCAGCCTCGATGCGCATCCAGCGGCCGTTCCTCGACACGCCCTACGAGTACCTGTTTGAGTTGAGCGGCAGCTGGCAGGACAAGCGCTGGGCCGAACCGGAGAATCTGGTCGAGTTTGACTCGTATGCGCTGATGGATCTGCGCCTGGGGCTGGTCTCAGACCAGTGGGAAGTCATCGCCTACGTCGATAACGTGCTGGATGACAACACCTTCAAGACCGGTGGCAGTGGTCCGGACTTCGGTGACCAGGTGACCGACCTGGGCTTTACGGCCGGTCTGGGTACGACGCATTACTTCGCCAACATGCCCGATCCGCGCGTGTTCGGTATACGTGCCGGCTATCGCTTCGGGGCGGGCCGCTGATGCGGACAGCCTGACTGGCATCCCTGGCTGATACGGCCCGGAAGCAGGCTTGCTTCCGGGCCGTTTCTTTTTCAGCCCGCCAGTTTCGTCGTGCCGATGAAGCCCACCACGACGATCAGCACATACGTCGCCCAGATGATCAGGGCAGAGCGGTTCATGGTCTGGCTGATGATGGACTCGATCTCCGGACGTGAGCCCTCGACAGCCAGTCGACCAAAGGCCGCACCCAGCGGGTCGAAGGCCACGATCATCCAGACCACCAGGAGATTGATGAGGCCATAGAGCCCGACCTTGATTTGCAGCCAGTCCGCATCTGCGGCGATGGGGCCATGGCCGGCTGCTGAAGACAGCGCGAGCGCAATCAGGCAACCGCCCACCAGCAGGGTGAGCACATTCGTGATGCGCCCGAGGCGATGGCCGAAAGATTTGTCGTAGAACCAGGCCCCGGTCATGCTGATGGCCCACCACGCGAGGCTGAATACCCAGACGGCGACCAACATGCCAGGGGATATCGGCAGCAGGCCCATGTCCCGCGACAGCATCACGCCGAAGGGCAGCGCTGCTTTCCACATGGTCCGGGGCAGCAGTTCAATGCGCAACGCCATGTGCAGGAGGGTAACGCGGGTCGCGAAGGACAGTTTCGGATCCGTGCAGCGCCGTGCCGCGAGAAAGACACCCATGTCGGTTCCCACCCAGAACACGAACATGAGGAGGTGCGCATACTTCCAGACGATGTAGCTCGACATTCCCCGCTCCCTGTCATGACTGGCAGTGACTCTAACGCACTGTCTGCAACAGGGTGAGCATGGCCTTAGCCCCGCTGACCGCATAGTGGCGATCTGCAGGATCTCGCGGGCTGGTGCGGCTATGGAGGGCAGCCGATCCTTGTTACCCTGCCATCAGCGTTTTGGGTCGGAAGAGCGGAGAGTTCAGCATGCCAGTGCCGGGTGCCATAGACATCGTCTGCAACCTCTTTACGCCACGCGAAGTGGCAGACGGACACACCGGGCTTGATGATGCCTTCAAGGCCCAGGTGCGGATGCCCGAGGAAATACGTGGCGGCGTCAGTGTCGAGAACTACCTGCAGCGCATGGACCGGGCGGGCATCGAACGTTCCCTGCTGATTGCCGTCCGGGCGGGTGACATCAATGTGAAAGGCGGATTCGAGCTGCCCTATGAGCGTGTCCACGAGGTCTGTCAGCAGTATCCGCAGCGCTTCTCCGGACTGGCGGGCATCGATCCCTTCCGCGGCATGCAGGGGCTCCGCGACCTGGAGCAGGGCGTGCGCGAATACGGCTTTGTCGGCGCCCATCTCTATCCGCACTGGTGCGGGCTGGCACCCGATCATGCCAAGTACTATCCGTACTACGCCAAGTGCTGCGAACTCGATATTCCGATCATGATGCAGGTCGGGCACAACCTGGTCTACTCGCGGGAACGTCGCCTGCCGTCGGTGGGGCGGCCCATCTGCCTCGACCAGGTAGCGATCGATTTCCCGGAACTGCGCCTGATCGGCATCCACATCGGCATCCCGTGGACCGACGAGATGATCTCGATGTGCTGGAAGCACGAGAATGTCTATACCGCAGGCGATGCCTATGCGCCGAAATACTGGCCACCGGCCTTCGTGCATTACGCCAATACCTTCGGGCGTCACAAGGTCATGTTCGGTACCGACTGGCCGGTCATCGATCCGGAGCGTGCGGTGCGCGAAATCGACGAACTGGAACTGCGTGAAGAATCCAGGCAGATGTTGATGCGCGAAAATGCCTTGCGCGTGTTCAAGCTGCCGGGTGGGCCGGGCTGATCATGTCGGCATCGGTCGCCAGTCTGCCGTTTTCGTTCCAGCACCTGTCGCTTGCAGCCGGTGTGCGTGCGGCCATGCATCGCAACCCCGGGAAAATTGCCTGCCGGCATCGCGACCGGACCCGCAGCTATGCCGAGCTGATGTCGCGCATCGACCGGATCAGCAATGCGCTCTGCAGCGGGCTGGGGCTGAAGCCGGGTCAGCATGGCGCGATCATCGCGAAAAACTCCATCGAGTATCTGGAGATCGTCATCGGTGCCTCGCAGGCGGGGGTGGCGTTGGCAACGGTCAATCCGCGCCTGTCCGTGGCCGAGATGGTGGGTATCTGTGACGACGCGGGTGCCGCCGTCGTGTTTGCAGATCCGGATGCGATGGCCATGCTGCGCGATGCAAAGCTCGCATCGGCACCGACACTCATCGAAATCGGCCCGGCTCTGGAAGCCTGGCTTGCACAGGCGCGACCGTCGGCAGATCTGCCGATCGTCAACGAGTGGGATGTGTTCACCATTCCCTATACCTCGGGTACGACGGGCAAGCCCAAGGGTGTGCTTGTGCCGCATCGCTCGCGGATACTCACCCTGTTTGCCATGGCGGTCGAGTATGGCTGTTACGGGCCCGACGACAGGTTCCTGGCCATTGCGCCCATGTGTCATGGCGCGGGCATGGTGTTTTCACTGGCGCCGATATTCTTTGGCGGTTATGCCGAAATCATGGACAAGTTCGAGCCTGAGGCGGTGCTCGACAGTCTCGCCAGTGAATCAATCAGCGGCTTCTTTGGCGTGCCGACCCACTTCCATGCGCTGCTTGAGGCAGGCCGCGGTCTGGAGACCGCCAGCCGCAAGGGCCGGTTGCGCACGGTGATATCCAATGCAGCCGCAATGCCGCAGGCGATGAAGGAGCGACTGGTCGCACAGCTGGGACCGGGTCTGCTGCACGACACCTACGGCTCGACGGAAGCCGGCATTGTCTCCAACCTCCGGCCCGCCGACCAGTTGCGCAAGCAGCAGTGTGTCGGTCAGCCCTTTCCCTGTACCTTGATCGAGATCCGGCGGGCAGATGGCAACATCTGCGCCCCGGATGAGGTTGGCGAGCTGTATTCCCGGAGTCCGTATCTTTTCAACGGCTACTGGGGTCGGCCTGAAGAAACGGCCGAGACATACCGCGATGGCTGGGTGACGGTTGGTGATCTGGCACGCCAGGATGCCGAAGGTCATCTGTATATCGTCGATCGCCTCAAGGACATGGTGATTTCCGGTGGCGTCAATATCTATCCGCGTGAGGTGGAGGAGGTGATCTTCCGGCATCCGGAAGTTGCCGATGTCGCCCTGATCGGCGTCCCTGATGAGCGCTGGGGCGAGGTGTTGAAGGCATTCGTCGTTCGGCGGGCTGGTTCCTCGCTCGATGAGGCGGCCCTGGTTGCGGCCCTGGAAGGGCAAATTTCCCGCATGAAACTGCCGAAGTACGTTGAATTCATCGCGCAGATCCCGCGCAACGCCAGCGGCAAGGTTCTGAAAACCGCGTTGCGTGCCCGGGGCTGAAGCCTGTGCCTCCCACCGATTCCACCCAGGCTGCCGTAGAGTTCTTCTTCGACTGTGGCTGCCCCTGGAGTTATCTGGCGCACGGGCGGTTGCGGGAAGCAGCGATCCGCACCGGTGCGCGGATCGTGTACCGGCCGGTGCTGCTCGCCGAGATCGGTGCCGGCACGCATCCGTCGGCACCACAGGATCATCTGGCGGCGGCCAGGCAACGCTACCGGCAGAAGGACCTGCAGGACTGGGCGCGGTTTTGTGGTGTCAGCCTGCAGTATCCCGGGGGCGGTCCCATCGACAGTACCTGGGCGCAGCGGGGCGTAATCGTCGCGCAGCGCAGGGAAAATCCGCCTGCGTTTGTCGATGGGCTGTTCCGGGTTCATTTTGTTGAGGGACGCGACATCAGCCAGTTTTCGGAAGTGGTGGCAGTGGCAAAGCGTGTCGGCTTGGATGAGCCGACATTCGCTGCCGAGCTTCGAGCACCCGGCACGCTGGGAGAGTTGCGTGAGAACGTTTCGCGTCTTGTTCAGCATGGCGGCTTTGGCACGCCAACCATGCTGGTGGGCACAGATCTTTATTTTGGCAACGATCGCATGCCGCTGGTCGAGATCGCACTGGCCCGTGCCGGCGGCATGCGCCTCGTGATGCCCGGTGAGCATGGCCCGTGAGCACAGCAGCCGGGATAACAGGCAGGGAGAGTCGGAAATGACCGCCATTCAGCACACGGCAGCAAACAGCACCCGCCGACGGTTCCTGGTTGGCTCGGGAGCGGTCACTGTCGCGCTCAGTCTGCGCTATGCACCCGCCGCTGCTGAAAAGGGTACACAGCAGCCCTACGGTGCCTGGGAGGACCTGCAACGCAGGAAGTGGACCTGGGATAGCGTCACCCATGGCACCCATGGCACCAATTGCACTGGTACCTGTGCATTCAACATCTACGTCAAGAACGGCATCGTCTGGCGGGAAGAGCAGCAGGGTGAGTACGGGCGCTCGGAAGATGCCCCTGATTACGGCCCCCGGGGCTGTCAGAAGGGTCTGCGCCATGCCAAATACATGTATGGCAAGCAGCGCGTGCTGTATCCGATGAAGCGGGTCGGCGAGCGCGGTGCAGGCAAATGGCAGCGCATCAGCTGGGACCAGGCCACGGCCGAGATCGCCGACCGCTTCATCGATCATTCGGTTGCATCGGGTCCCCGCTCGATCAGCTTCGATCTCGGTACGCAGATGGTACTGAAGCGTGCATCGTTCGCCGCCCTCGGTCGCTTTGCCACCATCAGTGGCATCCAGTTGCCGGAAGCTTTTGCCGGCGTCGGCGACCTGCCGACCGGCGTGCAGATGACGGTCGGCGAACCGCTGCTCGGCGATACGATGGCGGCGGTGTTCAAATCCCGCTGCTGCCTGGTCTGGTTTTGCAATCCGGCGGTAACGCGGATTCCGGACGCACACTTTTTCTGGGAGGCGAAGTACAACGGGACGGAAGTCATCGCGATCTCGCCGGAATTCACCCCGAGTGCGATGCATGCAAACAAGTGGCTTAACCCGAAACCGGGCACTGACATCGCGCTCGCCATGGCCATGGTCCAGGTATTGCTGACCGAAGACCTGATCGATCGCGACTACATTCGTGAACAGACCGATCTGCCGTTTCTGGTGCGCAGCGACAACGGACGCTTTCTGCGTGAAAGCGATTTCGTGGCGGGAGCGACCGCACGCGACAACCTGTTTTATGTCTGGGACGACAGGACGGGGAAAGCGGTTGCGGCACCGGCGACCGGCAATCCGCCGCCACCGCCAGGTTCGCCGGTGCCGGTCATTCCAGCGGGCAGCCTGGCGCTTGGCGAGCTGCGGCCTGCACTGGAGGGCAGCTGGAGCGTAAAGACCCGCCAGGGCCCGGTCCGGGTCACCACGGTGTTCGAACTGGTCAAGCAGCGTGCCGC
>JAUPLK010000058.1 GCA_030836925.1 Pseudomonadota bacterium | reverse complement strand
TGAGGCCACTGCCATGGATGCCTTTGAGGCCACTGCCGTGAATACCTTTGAGGCCACTGCCGTGAATACCTTTGAGGCCACTGCCGTGAATGCCTTGTAGGGAACTTGACGCAGAAGCCTCAAATTCTGCAGACGTGAGTTGTGCGAAGTCCGTTACCGCTAGTTGTCCAGATCCAATTGAGTAACCGACAGCTTCAATGATGTCACCGACAAGTAGGTTGTCGTAATAATCCAGGTCGCCAGATAAGTTCAGATTAAGTCTCAGGTGACCGATGCTAATTTCTCTTCCGATCGGATCGATCTCTTCAACTATTCCACGTACATAAACGAGGGACGTTCCTGGTATTGCTGCGTTTGTCATCAACACCACAAATCGAGCAATTGCTTGCCCTGGCCCGGTGACGTCTCCAGCAATTGCGACATGATCGCCGACGCTCAAATTGTGCGTGGCAGCGGCAATTAGCGGATGAGAAGTGCCATGCAATGCGTCGATTAGTTGGGTGCTTTCGCTTATGGCGGCAACTTGTCCCTCTACAGTCAGTGTATTGGTGGATAGGTCTATGGAATCAATCCTTCCTATCGCAACCAGTTCAGAAGCCGACGGATATTGGGTGTCTTGTTGATTGATGAGGAATGGTGCCTCCATTCCGGTTAGGTCACTTCGTGATCCGTCAAGCAGGATGGACCCATCAGTTAAACGACCGACGACGCGAATGCCACTGTCATCATTGGTGACCGTCGATGCGTATCCGGTTGCGGATAAAAGTACGAGGCTGCTGAGGCATACACAGATTTTATGCCGCACACTTCTCTTTCTACTGACGAACTCCATTGCACACCCCTGTCTGCACATTTTTATGATGATCCCGCCTGCTAGGGCGAAGTCGCGCTCTTAAATATCTGTTTCTTTTTCGACGTAGTGATAAATGCCGATACCTGTTTGAATCGCGCGTTTACTCTGGTCGGTGCTTGGCTTTTCTAGTTGGCTAAGCCAGTTATCAATGTCTTCAAGAAGTACTTGGCTTCTTCCTTGAACGTAACGTTTGAATCTGGGCAGGTCCTCTTCGCAAATTCCATCGTCCGCATAAACAGTTCGTTCAAACAAGCGACGATCTACATCCATTTCCTGTCGATTGTGTTCAACGGTTTCTATTAGGTGCTGTACTGCCTGGCCGATTCGCTCAAGGCTGTCAGGCACATCAGTCTTTGGAAGGTACGTGCGGGTTAACACACGAAACCATCCGTTCTCGATTTCCCTAACAACACCGATTCGAACCAGTTCCCGCAACATCGCCGCTGGCTGAGTGTCTGGGCAATACGTCCGGACAAGCGACGAAAAATCGGGTCGATCACGTTGCTCCAGTTGTAGTTCAAGCGGTAAGCCGTATGGCCCGGTAAATGTGGTATCGGTGTGCCAACCCGTCAGTACGCGCGTAATACGATTCAGGTTGCTCTCTATTGATGGGCTTTCAGATTCCAGCAAGACCCTTAGTGCTTCACTTTTCGTGATGCCCGTTCTGATAGCCGCTCTTGCGGCTAAGGTTTCTGCATCCCCAGTTGGCGATTCATTTGCAACCACGGTCACGAATACCTTTTTGGCTGTTTCTGCAAATTCCGGGTACGAGACGCCGTTTCGCAGGAGGATCCGAACCAGTGGGCACAGAAGGCGCGTATATGCCGCCAGTAACGCTGCCTTAAGCTCGGATGCCATTTTTATGATTCATTCTTATGTCACAACGATATGTTTAATAAGGAGGGCAGTCAATAGGGTATGGCCCATAGAAAACGATGAGTTAGAGAGTAGTGCTCGTCCTCAGTACATGGCTGGTTATGTAATGAGAGCGACTGGGAGAGGGGTAAATGCCGTGTGACAGCATGACGATCCCAGGAAGGGATCTCGATGCGCGGCGTGGTGACGGTCGGTTGACCGATTCTCTAATTCAAAGGCTGTGCTAGGAACGCACGATTCACTACCTCCCCACCACCTCGACACTCACCGCATGGATCTCATCGACCATGAGATCGGCGAGTGCGTCGTACACCAGTCGGTGCTGGCCGATGCGGCTGAGGCCGCTGAATCGTGGCGAGGCGATGCGGATGCGGTAGTGGCCACGCCCGCCGCGGGCGCCTTCATGGCCGATGTGCAGGTGTCCTTCGTCGATGATCTCGCAGGAATCCGGCTGAAGGGCTGTCGTGAGCAGCTTGTGCATGAGTTCGATGCGGCTGGCGTTCATGGCATGACCTGTATGAATGGCTTGACGTCGACCTTGCTCCAGACACCTGCGGCAAGGTACGGATCGGCATGGGCCCATGCGCTGGCTTCATCGAGGCCTGGAAACTCGGCGATGATCAGGCTGCCCGTGTAGCCGAGCGTGCCCGGTTCGGTCGAGTCGATTGCGGGATGCGGTCCGGCGACGACCAGTCGTCCGGCATCGCGAAGGGCGGTGACGCGGGCCAGGTGTGCGGTGCGCGCCTGCCTGCGGCCGGCGAGGCTGTCGGGGGCGTCGGTGCCACTGATTGCATACAGCATCATCAATTCTCCGCCGGGCTGTCCGGTTCAGCCGGCAAGCTGCGACGACTGAGCCACAAGGCCTGCAGCATGACGAAAACCAGCGTCATGCCCAGCAGGCCAAACAGCTTGAAATTGACCCAGATGCCTTCCGAGAAGTTATAGGCGACGAACAGGTTGGCCGCGCCGGAGACCAGGAAAAATGCCACCCACATCAGGTTGAGTCTTTGCCAGTCCCGGGGCAGGAGGTTGATCTCACCCTTGGCCACGGATTCAAGCAGTCGTTGCACCATCGGTTTGGTGCCGGCATAACGGCTGACCAGAAAGACCGCACCAAATGCCCAGTTGAGTACTGTGGGTTTCCACTTGAATACGAGATCGTTGTCGATTGCCAGGCTGACGGCGCCGAGCACGACAACCAGGGCGGCAGAGGCGAGCAGCATCTTGCTGACGGTGCGCTTCACCGCCCAGGTGATCAACACCTGCAAGGTCATTGCGAGCATGATGACGGCAATCGCCGTCTTGATGTCCGCGAGCCAGTAGGCGATGACAAAGGCGACGATAGGCAGGAAATCGATGAGCAGTTGCATCTGGATCAGTTCCGGAAACCGTCTGCATGATACTCAAATCGTGCCGTGAATTTGGCGGTCCGTTAGAATGGCCGGATGTCGCAACGCCTCCAGGTTCATCCGCTCAATCCCCAGCCCCGGCTCATCCGCCAGGCTGCAGAACTGATCCGCAAAGGCGGCCTGGTCGTGTATCCGACCGATTCCGGCTATGCCTTTGGCTGGCACATCGGTGACCGTGATGCCGCAGAGCGACTGCAGCGGATTCGCCAGACCGGCAAGGACCACAATTTCACGCTGGTGTGCCGCGACCTGTCCGAAATTGCCACCTATGCACGCATCGACAACCCGACCTACCGCCTGCTGCGGGCCCACACGCCAGGTGCGTACACCTTCATTCTCCGCGCAACCCGGGAAGTGCCGCGGAGATTGCAGAATCCGAAGCAGCAGACGGTGGGGATCCGCGTCCCGGATCATCCGGTGCCGCTGGCGCTGCTCGCAGAGCTGGGTGAACCGTTGATGAGTTCCAGCCTGATTTTGCCGGATCATGAATTGCCGCTGGCGGACCCGGACGATATCCATGACGCCCTGGCCGGTCGCATAGACCTGCTGATCGACAGTGGCAACTGCGGGCTGGATCCGACCACGGTCGTCGATCTCACCAGCGACCTGCCACGAGTGCTGCGCCAGGGACGTGGTGACGCGGGCGTCTTCGCCTGAGGGCGAGGGTGGGCTCGTCACCGTATACTTGCCGACATGCCAGAGACGGATACAGCCGCCACCATCCAGCTACTTGCGGCTGCCGTCATCCCGGTTCTGTTCGCCATCGCGCTGCATGAAACGGCGCATGGCTGGGCGGCCCGTTACTTCGGCGATCGCACGGCAGAGATGCTCGGTCGTCTGACCCTGAATCCGATCAAGCACATCGATCCCATCGGTACGGTTGCAATGCCGCTGGTGCTGAGCCTGCTGGGTTTGCCGGCATTTGGCTGGGCGAAGCCGGTGCCGGTTGTGGCCGCCAACATGCGTGATCCCAAGCGCAACATGATCGCGGTCGCGGCGGCCGGTCCGGCGAGCAATCTGCTGATGGCGCTGCTCTGGGCGATGGTCTATCGCTTGACGCTGGGCTGGGAACAGCCCCAATTCGGCCTGCGTCAGTTCCTGCTTTCCATGTCACAGATAGGCTTGCAGTTCAATGTATTGCTCGCGGTATTTAACCTGATTCCCATACCGCCGCTGGACGGTGGCCGGGTGTTGCGTGGCCTGTTGCCCGAGCGCTATGGCCAGAAGCTGGATGCCGGTGAGCGCTGGGGCCTTATACTCGTCATGCTGTTGCTGACCTTCGGTGTTCTCGGTTGGTTGGTTTTACCCGTGATGAGTTGGTTTATCGATCTCATCCTCTTGCTCGTGGGCGCGTAAGCAGATGACGGAAGAAGAGCTGCAGGTTCCCGCTCTGGTGCCGGAAGCCGTTGCCGGCGTGCAGGCAGGACCTGCCCAGGCAGAAATGCCTTTCGCGATCGTGGCCGGCGAAGCGGTAACGCAGTTGCCGCAGGATCTCTACATACCGCCCTATGCCCTCGAGGTCTTTCTCGAAGCTTTTGAAGGGCCGCTCGATCTGCTGCTGTACCTGATCCGCAGGCAGAACCTCGACATCCTGAATATTCCGATTGCCGAAATCACCCGCCAGTACGTCCAGTACATCGATTTGATGGAAGAACTGCAGCTGGAGCTGGCCGGAGAGTACCTGCTGATGGCGGCGATGCTGGCCGAGATCAAGTCGCGGATGCTGTTGCCGCGTGTGGGTGATGCCGACGATGAAGAAGCCGATCCACGTGCCGAGCTGGTGCGACGGCTGCAGGAGTACGAGCGCTACAAGCAGGCGGCGACCGATCTCGACATGATTCCGCGACTGGAGCGGGAGATACACCAGGCCAGCGCCGAGATGACCGAGCGTACGGTGGTCACCCGTTTGCCCGACCTGACGCTCAAGGAACTGCTGCTCGCCTTCAGGGATGTGCTGACGCGCGCCGAGATGCTCGCTCACCATCACATCGCGCGCGAGCCGCTGTCGGTACGACAACGGATGTCCGATGTGCTGCTGCGGGTGCAGGGCACTTCATTCGTCGATTTCGCTGCGCTGTTTGATCCGGCGGAAGGCCGCATGGGCGTCACGGTAACCTTCATTGCGCTGCTCGAACTGCTGAAGGAAGCGCTGATCGAGGTGGTGCAGACCGAGGCCTATGCGCCCATACACGTGCGGGCAGCATCCGCGAAGCCGCTGCTTGCCGACGGGCAGCCCGGGTCGGATACCGAACTGGCAGAACTGCAGGGTTGATGGATCGATATGGAAACCGAACAACTGAAGTACATCGTCGAAGCGGCCTTGCTGGCTGCCGCCCGGCCGCTGGATCTCGCCACGCTGCAGGGCCTGTTTGGCGACGAGCATCCGCCGGAGCGCGACGACCTGCGCGCCGCGATCATCGCGCTGCAGGCGGACTATGAACCGCGCGGCATCGTGGTGCAGGAAGTTGCCAGCGGTTTTCGCATCCAGTTGCGGCCCTCCATGTCCGGCTGGGTATCGCATCTCTGGGAGGAGCGGGCGCCGCGGTATTCGCGCGCGCTGCTGGAAACACTGGCGATCGTCGCCTACCGGCAGCCGGTGACCCGCGGTGATATCGAGGAGATCCGTGGCGTCGGTGTGACGACCAATATCATGCGCACGCTGCTGGAGCGGAACTGGATCCGTGTCGTCGGTTTTCGTGATGTGCCGGGCAAGCCGGCGATCTACGGCACGACCCGGGATTTTCTCGATTACTTCGGCCTGAAGCGCCTCGATGAACTGCCGCCGCTGGCGGATCTCAAGGACCTGGAGTCGCTGACTGCGCAGCTCGACCTCGGATCCGACGATGTCCTGCCCGGCAGTCTTGCCGAGCTCGCCGATGAGCCGGAGGCCGCAGAGGCAGATCCCGATGATGCCGATGAACTCGCCACCGTCACGCCGATATCCGGGGCTCGCGGCGCGGCCTTGCCCGTGCATGGTGACAATGATCACCACAGTGCGAATGTCGTGCCGATCAAGGCACGCTGAGCGCGGCACGGAACACCGGCAGTCATGACAGAACGCCTGCAGAAGGTGCTGGCGTCCGCGGGCGTTGCTTCGCGGCGCGTGATCGAGCAATGGATCGGTGCCGGACGCATCACGGTGAACGGCACAGTCGCCACGCTGGGTACCAAGGTCAGCGGCCGCGAACGCATCCTGGTCGATGGCAAGCCGGTGCCCGCATTGCGCAAGTCCCGCCCCGGTCCGCGGGTGCTGCTGTATCACAAGCCGGCCGGCGAGGTGTGCAGCCGGAGCGATCCCGAAAAACGGCCGACGATTTTCGACCAGCTGCCGCCGCTGGAGGGCAGTCGCTGGATCAATGTCGGCCGGCTGGATATCGCGACCTCGGGCCTGTTGCTGCTGACCACCGATGGAACGCTCGCCAATGCGCTGATGCATCCGTCCAGCGGGATCGAGCGTGAATATGCGGTGCGCGTCCAGGGCACGGTCACCGCCCTGACCCTGAACGTGCTGCGGCAGGGCGTGGAACTCGAAGATGGGCCTGCGTCTTTCGACCAGGTTGAACCGGCCGGTGGAGAAGGCTCGAACCAGTGGTTCAAGGTAGTGGTCACGGAGGGGCGCAACCAGCTGGTGCGCCGTGCCTGGGCCGCAGTCGATTGTCGTGTCAGTCGCCTGATCCGCGTGCGCTACGGACCAATCAGCCTGCCGCGCGCCTTGCGCGCCGGGCAGCATCGCTTGCTGAAGGAGGCGGAGCTCAACCGCCTGTATGTCGCGGCCGGGCTGCGCAGTGAAGACGAAGAGGACTGACTACTGGCAGTCGATGCTCTGGCCGGTCACGCCCTGCGAGGCGGGTCCGATCAGGTACAGATAGGGCCGCATCAGGCTGGCGGGCTCCGGCCGGGTTTCCGGGTCTTCGCCGGGATAGGCTTCGCGCCGCATGCGCGTGCGGCAGGCGCCGGGGTTGATGCTGTTGACGCGGATCCGTCCCTGGTTTTCATCGGCCAGCACCTGGCTGAGGTTTTCGATGCCGGCCTTGGCAACCGAGTAGGCGCCCCAGTAGGCACGTCCCTGGCGTCCGACGCTGCTGCTGGTGAACACCACCGCGGGGTCGGCTGATTTTCGCAGCAGGGGCAGCAGTGTCTGCGTGAGGATGAACGGCACGTTCAGATCCAGATGCATGACCTGATGCCAGACGCCGATGTCGTAGTGCTCGATCGGCGCGCGCTGACCGAGCACGGCTGCATTGTGCAACAGGCCGTCGAGTCGTCCCCAGCTGCTGCCGATCTGTTCGGCGAGCTGGGCATAGTCGGGACCGTGTGCGCGGGCCAGGTCCAGCACTGCGATGCTCGGCTCGGGTCCGCCGGCCGCGAGGATCTCGTCATACACCTGCTCGAGCTTGCGCGTGGTCTTGCCCAGCAGGATCACGGTGGCGCCGTGCTGCGCGAAGGCGAGGGCGGCGGCGCGTCCAAGTCCGTCACCGGCGCCGGTCACCAGGATGACACGCTCACGCAATACATCGACGGCGGGCTGGTAGCCCCGGGCAGTGGTGGATGACATGGCTTCGACGTTATCCAAAAATGAGCTGTGAGAGTTCGGCTGGTGTGCTGACGACAAAGTCGGCGTCCCAGCCATCCGGATCCTGTCCGGGTTCAATATAGCCGTAACGCACGGCGATGGTGGCGGTGCCGGCGGCCCGGCCGGATTCGATGTCACGGCGTGCATCGCCGACGTAGATCGAGTGTTCGGGCAGCACGGCGAGCTGCTCCAGCGCATGCAGGATCGGGCGCGGGTGTGGTTTGCGTTCGGGCAGCGTGTCGCCACTGACGGTGCAGGAAGAACGCTCGAGCAGGCCGAGTGCGGCCAGCAGGGGTTCAGTGAACTGGCGCGGCTTGTTGGTGACCACGCCCCAGTGAATACCC